>JAJXXG010000129.1 GCA_021781255.1 Acidobacteriota bacterium | reverse complement strand
GCTATGCCACCGGTCCCGCGGCCTCAAGCATGACGTATGACGATCTGGTGGCCAAGGGCCAGGTGGGGTCGATGCTGAACGTGGTGGGCGCTGAAAAGACAAACCACTACCAGCGCATCGCGATGGAAAAATCGCGGCTGCGCATTCCCATCCTCTTCGGGCTGGACGTCATTCACGGCCACCGCACCACCTTCCCCGTTCCGCTGGCCGTCGCCGCAAGCTGGGATCCCGAAGCCGCCGAGACGGTGGCGCGCACCGGCGCAGTCGAGGCCCGCGCCGACGGCATCGCCTGGGTCTTCTCGCCCATGGTGGACATCGCCCGCGACCCGCGCTGGGGGCGCATCGTTGAGTCCAATGGCGAAGACCCCTTCCTGGGTTCGGCCATGGCGCGAGCATGGGTCAAGGGCTATCAGCAGGACGACCTCTCCAAACCAGATTCCGTTGCCGCCTGCGTCAAGCACTTTGCCGCCTACGGAGCCGCCATCGCCGGGCGCGACTACAACGCCACTGACATGAGCGAGCTGACTCTCCGCCAGGTCTACCTCGAGCCCTATCGCGCCGCCGTGGATGCCGGCGTCGCAACCGTGATGAGTTCCTTCAACTCCATCAATGGTGTTCCCGCCACTGCCAATCCATTCACGCTCACCCAGATCCTGCGCAGGGAGTGGGGCTTTGGCGGCTTCGTCGTCTCGGACTGGGGTGCCGTCGGCGAACTGCTCAACCACGCCATCGGCGCTGACGGCGCCACCGTTGCCCGCAAGGCCCTCGAAGCCGGCGTGGATATGGACATGGAGAGCAACCTCTACGCAACCACCATCGCAGGCCAGGTGCGCACCGGCAAAATCCCCGAGAGCGTCGTCGATGAGGCCGTGCGCCGCATTCTCCGCGTCAAGTTTGCCCTGGGCTTGTTTGAGCATCCCTACGCCGCCGAGGGGCCAGCCTACGACGCCACGCCCCAGCGCCGCGACCTCGCGCGCAAGGTGGCCGATGAAACCATGGTCCTGCTCAAGAACGATCCCGTCGAGGGCGTTGGCGCGCTGCTGCCCCTCACGGCCAAAGCAAAGAAGGTTGCCCTCATCGGCCCCATGGCCGACGACCAGCGCAATCTGCTCGGCGCATGGTCGTCAGGGGATTTCAAGTACGTGATTACGCTGCGGCAGGAACTGCATGAGCGCCTGGGCGACCGGTTGCTCTACGCAGAGGGCTGCGGCCTGCTCTCCGGCGCAGACGCCAACATACTCAAGGGCGTTTCCTTTATTGGCCCGGCGGTTTCGCAGGAACCCCAGCCCATCCCCGACGACCAGAAGACCATAGCCGAAGCCGTGGCAATCGCAAAGCAGGCCGATGTGGCCATCCTCGCCCTCGGCGAGCCCACCAACTGGTTCGAGGGCGAGGCTTCCAGCCGCGCCCACCTTGGCTTCACCGGTGCGCAGCAGCAATTGCTTCAGGCCGTCGTCGCCACCGGCAAGCCGGTGATACTCGTCGTGCTGGCTGGCCGCCCGCTTGAGATCAAATGGGCCGCCCAGCATGTGCCCGCAATCCTCGAGGCGTGGAGTCCCGGCATCGAGGCTGGCCCCGCAGTGGCAGACGTGCTCTTCGGCGATGTGAACCCCTCCGGCAAGCTGCCCGCCAGCCTGCCGCGCGCCGTCGGACAGGAGCCGCTCTATTACGCGCAACTGCCCACCGGGCGCCCCGCCCGCGGCGACCTCGGCCACATGCCCTACAACGCCGCGGAGAAGTTCGTGTCCCGCTACGTGGACGAGGAAAACTCCGCGCTCTTTCCCTTCGGCTGGGGGCTCAGCTACACGCGCTTCAGGTACTCCAAACCCATCCTCAGCCGCGCCGAGGTGCCCGTCGGTGAAGTCCTTGCCGATCACGTTCCGGTCACCAACGTTGGCGTGGACGTGACCAACACCGGCAGTGTTCCCGGAACCGAAGTCGTGCAGCTCTACATACGTAACACCGTGGCCAGCGTCGAGCAGCCCGTCCGCGAACTCAAAGGCTTCGCCCGCGTCGCACTCCAGCCCGGCGAAACAAAGCACGTCACATTCCCGCTGGGCTTTGACGAACTGAGCTTTTACAACGCGCAGGTCAGCCGCACCGTGGAGCCAACGACCTATGACATCTGGGTCGGCGGCAATTCGCTGGCCGCAGCAGAGACGAGCCTGAAGCTGGTGGAGCCGGGAGCCGCAAACAGGGAATAGCCACAACAGCGCAGATTTTTCTCTTGCACTCGCCGCCATCCCGGCCTATACACTTCTCCTTTCTTGTACAGGAGGGTTCCCCATGCAAGCCAGAATCCAGGGCACCACCATGCCCGTCCTCGATGTGCAGCTTGACCCCAACGAAAGCGTATTTTCTGAGAGTGGCGAACTCTCCTGGATGACCGCCTCCATCCAGATGACCACGCACACCCAGATGGGCGGCGGTGGCGGCATCTTTGGCGTGCGCAAGCGCGTGGCCGGTGGCGGCAGCCTGTTCATGACGGAGTACCGCGCCGTTCAGTACCCGGGCGAGGTCTCCTTCGCCACCAAGGTTCCGGGCCACATCGTCCCCGTCCAGGTCATGCCTGGGCAGGAACTCATGGTTCATCGTCACGGCTTCCTCTGCGCCACCACGCAGGTCACCATCGGCGTCGGCTTTCAGCAGTCGCTCGGCGCGGGCATCTTTGGCGGCGACGGATTCCTGCTGCAGAAAGTGGGCGGCACGGGTACGGCATGGCTTGAGCTTTCCGGCGAGCTGATTATGAAGAACCTCGCACCCGGCGAAATGCTCCGCGTGCATCCCGGCCATGTCGGCGCGTTCCAGTCCTCGGTCGGCTTCCAGATCACCACGGTGCCGGGCATCAAGAATGCCATCTTCGGCGGCGACGGAATCTTCCTCGCGATGCTCACCGGCCCAGGCACGGTATGGCTGCAGACGCTGCCCATCTCCCGCCTCGCCCACCAGATCAGCGAGTACCTGCCCCGCGCCGAGAACAGCCGCCCCCAGATGGGAACAGCCGCCGGCAGCGCGCTCCTCGGCGGCATCGTCGGCTCCATCCTCGGCGGAGATCAGTAGGGGCCGGGTGGCAGGTGCGGGTGCCGGGTCTCTCGCTTTTGGGGACCGGGGATGGTGGAAGGCAGGTGGCCCGCTCACGGATTCCAGGTTATGTTGCAGGACGTCGAGGGGTGTGCCCGTTCATCGCGGCATTATCGCGATGAGCGGGTCCTGGGCGATTCAAGAAGGCGGAGTCTCATCACTTCATGTGGATTGGTGCCATCCCCATGAGGAATGGCAGGCGACCCCTGCAATGAATGACAATAAGCCACCGGAGAGACGGCCCGAATTCTTCCAGACGAAGACTCCAAATGGACGGGATCCACGGACGTGGGTTGGGCTGCGACGTCAGGGTTTCGTTATGCGTTTCCTGGACTGAAGGAGAATGAGCGATGACCCTGAAAGAAATTTGTCGGCTCCTGTTCCTCTCGATCGGGCTCCTGCTTCCCATGTTCGGTGCGGCACAGAGCATGAAAGTAACACTGCTTGGCACGGGCGCTCCGGATCCATCCATCGATCGTTTCGGACCAAGTACGCTGATCGAAGCTGGGTCAGAGAAGTTGCTTTTCGACGTGGGCAGAGGTGTGAGCCAGCGCTTATGGCAACTGCATATTCCCCTTGGGCAGGTAAATGTCTTATTTCTCACGCACCTTCATTCCGACCACACGGTTGGAATTCCCGACCTTTGGCTTTCAGGCTGGCTGCCGACGCCTTTCGGCCGACGTTCGGTCCCACTGCAGGTATTTGGGCCGGAGGGCACTGAAGAGATGATGGGTTTCCTGGCAAAGGCCTACCAGCGTGATGTCCGATTTCGCATTGAAGGTCCCGGGCACATACCACAGACCGGAACCAGGTTGATTGGCAAAGATGTCAACGAGGGTCTGGTGTACGAGCACAATGGCGTGCGGGTGACAGCTTTTGTTGTCGATCATGGGCCGATCATCAGACCAGCCTTCGGTTATCGCATTGATTACGGAGGCCGATCGGTCGTGATCTCGGGGGATACGCGGCCAAGTGAAAACTTGATCAAATTTGCCAAGGGCACCGATCTTCTTATCCATGAGGTGATGGCTGCCAGCCCGGAGCTACTCAAAAACTCGGCGGCTGCGCGAGGCATTGTAGCCCTGCATTCTTCCCCGGAAGAGGCTGGAGGAGTGTTCGAGCGAGTGAAGCCCAGGCTGGCGGTGTATACACATATTTCCCTGCTGACGACCGATCCGAAGATCCCCGCGCCAACTACTGCCGACCTCATTCCTCGAACACGAGTGCTCTATGCGGGTCCCATAGAGTTGGGCGAAGACTTGATGACCATTGTTGTAGGCGACAAGGTGGAGGTACACAGATTCGTGGAGGGGTCCAGCCATTGACCCTTGACTTTCGTCCAGTAACGCACGACCCAGCTCACTTGGCAGGTCTAGCCATGGCGGTTAGTCCGGATTCGACCACTGGAGCAGCTCTGGCCCGTTGTTCCGTACGTTGCCGGGCGGCCGCCCTTAACCTTGCCGAGGCCTGTTCTCCCACAAAACGGGGTGCCCATCCCAGCTCTGCCAGGGCGTTAGTCAGCGCCCTTTCCCCGCCGTAACTAAAACCCCTTCTTATGCGTCTAAGATAGTCAGAAGGCGAAGGGCTCCGCCTCCACGCAGCCATTTGCCTGCCGTAATTCGCTCACGGAGGTCTCAAGTGTTGAACCCGCGGTTCCTTGCATCTGCATTCCTCGCGGCAACAATCCTATCGATTTCCGCTCTCCCCGCTTTCGCCCAAACCGCCATCGTCGTCAGCGGCTACAGGACCTTTAATAGAATGGCCACCGGCAACTACTACGGCACACAACAGCTTCCTGCCAATCAAGCTGGCGGCCTCATCGAGGTCCAGCACCTCTCCGGCCCCTTCCTCGGCTTCGAAGCTACGTATTCCTGGAACCGCGCCAACACGACCTATAGCACCTATCCCCCACCCATCTATAGCCTGCCCAACTACACACCTCCATTAGATTGCGCCGACAATTTTGGTTGCTCGAAAGAGACGGTGAGTGCCAATGCCCATGAATTTACCGCCGACTGGACTCCATCTCGTCTCATCTTTAAACAACGGCTGCTTCTCTTCGGAGTACTTGGAGGTGGCCTCCTCGCCGAGGTACCCTCCAGCAGCAAGGCCACCGTCGTCACGAACTACCCGTGCGGACTCCCTTTCAGTAGTGGCGGCGGTATCAGCGTCTACTGCCCCGGAACACCCGTAACAGTGATATCCACCGACGACACCCGCGCATCCTTCAAGCCTGTGTACGTCTATGGCGCCGGTCTCGACTGGGGTCTCCTCCCGCACCTGGGCATGCGTATCCAATATCGCGGTAACTTTTACTCAGCGCCCAATATGACGAAACTCTTCTCCCCCACCGGCACCTACACGCACACCGCAGAGCCTATGGTTGGCATTTACTGGGTTCTGTAGTCGCTCCAAACGGCGAGACAGACAGGTGGCCCGCCGATCCCGTTTTTTCTCTCTCAGCCACCGACCGGGGTGGGAAGCCACGAAAAATCCTCTCCCAGTTTGCAGGTAATTTCCCCCACTTCGCGCACAATGGAAAGTAAGTCAGAAACGCACAATGCACCCGCACCGCGTTTAACCCCTGACCCCTGACCCCTGGAATTGGTACCCCCCCTACCCGCAAAAAAAAATGCAGTTTTCCACAAAATGTTTGCAGAGAATTTCGTGAATGGGTTTTGGCAGACCTTGGATGACGTAGCTAGAAGAGATGTAAATCTTTATTTATAAATAGCTTAGATGGGTCGAATCCCGCCTCGCGCCCCGCCGCATGCGGCAGGCAGTGCCCGCGCGGCTCATACGGCGCGGCGTACGAGCGCGTCACGTGCATGCGGTCCATCACCACGTAGCGCGTGCGCAGTCCGCCGACGGTCTGCGGCAGTTGCGCCGGCAAGTGCCTGCGGTCCACATAGATCACCAGCGCCGCTTCGCGCGGATTATCCAGGCTCTGTCCCACGCCTACGCCAAAGAAGGCCGGATTCTGCTGCATCAGCGTGTGCGCCCACTGCCGCTTCGTGGCCAGTCCCTGGCTCAGCACGCGCGCCGCCAGCGCAGGCGCGTCGGCGATGGTGTTGGCCATGGGCACCGCGCCCAGCGCCACTGCACGCGCATTCGTGGGAATCACCAGCGTGCGCACGCCGCCCACCGTGGCGGGAACGGCGGCCTGCCCGGCCTGATCCACATAGACGATGACGGCGGCTTCGCCGGGGAGGTCACTGCTTTTGCCCATGGCCACGCCCAGAACGCCCGCCTCGGGATTGACCAGCGCGCGCGCAACGGACAGCCCCTGCTGAACGCTGGCGATCTCCGCATCCGGCAGCGCGCGGGCCTGCGCCGCCCTCACCGTGCTGTCGCCAAAGCTCAGGCAGCTCACTGGATGGTCCGCTCCGCCCACAAAGCTGAAGTTCGCGCCCGAGCCAAGCTGCGCGCTCAGTTCGCTCAGCACCTCCGGCGCTGGGCTCGCCACGCCCTGGCCCACGCCTGCCGCATCTGTGCCTCCGGCAAAAAACAGGCCCACCGGCTCGGCATTGCCCGCATCCACCACCAATGCGCCGGAGTCGCCCGCATCGCTGAAGCGGTCGCCGCTGACGGCAATCTGGTTGGTGAACGTCCGGGTCAGATAGGGCTTTGTCTCGCCGCAGTCGCGGTAGTAGTTCACCGCAATATCCACGCTCACAGCCGACACGCCTCCACAGGTCAATCCAGTTGTGCGGCCGCTCTTGGCCACGCGCAGCGCCAGTGTTGCCGTCTCGCCCTTGCCGCCGGTGGACGAAATGCCCGGCGGCGCAGCGGCCAGCGTGCCGTCTGGCAGGCGCGCGCCCAGCTCCAGAATGTTGCCCGCCGGGTCCACCGTGTGCGAGGCCACCTGCGCAATGGCCGCGTCTGCGTTGGTCTGCGGTGCGTTGAGCGGGAGCCAGCCGGTGAGCGAACCCACGGGCACCGTGCCGGGGCCCTCGCCGTTGGGCGTGCAGTTGTTGTCAATCAGGCCCGGCTGCACGATTGCGTCGCCCACGCTGGCGTGGTCGCTGCGCGCCAGCACGTGGTTGTTGCTCAGCAGGAACTGCCTGCCGCTGCCGTCCTGGACGAGCGCGCCGAGCGTGCCGCTGCAGCAGTCCACGATGGTGTTGCCGTTCAAATCAAAGTCGCCGTTGTTGCCCCCGGAGCTGCCCAGTTGCATCGGCGTGGCCTGTTGCCCCTGATGGCTGGCGGGGCTGCTGGCCACGCCGGCCGTATTCAGCAGCACCACGGCTTCCGTCTTTGCCGGCGAGTTGCCCGCCGTGGCCACGATGTAGGTAACGCCCGTGGACGCCACAACAGCCGGAGCCGTATACGTAACGGAGCAGGCGGTAAAGGCCCTGCCCGAGCGCTCGCAGTGCGGGCCGCTCAGCGAGCCCAGTCCGCCGCTCGACCCGGTGGGCGAGTCCGCCAGGGCAAAGTAGATGCCCGCGCCGCCGCCTGCCTGGGCCAGATAGCCGGTAATGGTCGCGGTGCCGTTCGCTCCCAGAGCCAGGTTCTCCGGTGTGAGCGGCCGCAGAAAGCCCGGAGTGAGCGTCAGGGCAGAGGAAGCACGGATGCCGGGGTTGACGTTGAGCGCCGCCGTCACGGTCACCTGCACGCGGTCCGCGGTCAGGTAGCTGGGCGGAGTGTACTGGCCCGCTGCGTTGATGACGCCGGGGCCGGCGGAGGCGTCGCCGCCGGCGAGCGACCAGGTGACCGCCGCAGCGCCGCCCGCAGACTGCGCGGCAGTGAACTGGACAACCGGGCGGCCATGCGCGTCCCTTGCATTGCAACCGGTGCAGTTTGTGTCGATTGAGGCCGTGCCGGGCGAGAGCGAAAAGGCGGCCTGCGCAGGATTTGCCGTCATCGCTCCGCCGCATCCGGCAAGCAAGGCAAGCGCCGGAGCCAGCAGCGCCGGCAGCGCGAGGGCGCGCGCCCGCCAGCCCGCGGACTTCAGGCTCGCGACGTGCGCTTGCGTGCTGATGTGTGCGGCCAGCGCCAACACTTAACCGGCTTTCGTCAAAGTCTGGGGTGCTCAGGGTTTCGACGCACTCCAGCCATCAAGGTTAACCCAACTTTGGCCGGCCCGGATGTGCGAAATGCGAGGGGACTGCTGATCGTTTTTGTTTTAAGTTACGCCTTTTAAGGGCGGCGGGGCCGAGCGTCTGCGTGACCTTTTTCATGCTTTTCATGGAATTTCGTTGTTCTGAATGGGATGGTGGGGTAATGTTATGCGGTCAGGTTGTGTGGTCTGCGTCCCTGCAGAGCACGGGGTCTTTCGGCATGGGGAGAATCACAGGCCGATAGTGGAGAGTCAACCGCCTGGCAATCCGGAACAAGCGTTTTGGGGGTCGACAAATGAAATTGCAAGTGAAGCAAATTAGCCTTGGCGTAGCCTTGGCTGTGTGGGGTGTGGCCATGGTCGGCATGGTTCAGCCGGCTGCGGCTGCGACACTGTGCGTGGGCGCCGGGGGCGCAAACTGCTACGCAACCATCGGAGCAGCGATTGCACAAGCCACTGCGGGCGACACGATTCAGGTATCGCAGGGGATATACCACGAGGATGTGGTGATCGGTAAACCTCTTTCGCTTATCGGGAAGAATCCGGCGAACACGATCATCGACGCAATGGGAATGTCGAATGGAATTTTCATCGACGGGCTGGATCACTCCGGGCTGGCCCATGTGACCGTGTCGGGGTTCACGGTGAGGAATGCCAATTTCGAGGGCATTCTGATGACGAATGTTTCCGAGTCCGCGGTTTGGGGCAACATTCTCACGGGCAATGACCGGAGCCTGGATTTTGCGAATCAGAACTGCCCTGGATTGCCGGCTTTTGAGACGGCAGAGGGCTTCGACTGCGGCGAAGCGATCCATCTCTCCGGGGTGGATCACTCCCAGATCGGAGGAAACACGATTCACGGCAATTCCGGCGGAATCCTCATCAGCGACGAAACCGGGCCGACGCATGACAACTGGATTGCCAACAATCTGGTGAAGAGCAACTTGTACGACTGCGGCATCACGATCCCGTCTCACCCTCGCGCTCCGTCCTTGCCGCATGGAGGACCGTTCGGCGTTTACGGGAACGTGATCTCCGGCAATGTGTCGGAATACAACGGGACCATGGGCGAAGGCGCGGGGATCGGCCTGTTCGGCTTCCTGCCGGGCGCGCGCGTGTCAGACAA
>JAJXXG010000655.1 GCA_021781255.1 Acidobacteriota bacterium | reverse complement strand
TGGAGCGGTCTTGGCTACTATCGCCGCGCGCGCATGCTCCACAAGGCCGCGCAGTTTGTCGTTGAGAACCACGCTGGCAAATTGCCCAACACAGCCGCCGCGCTGCGCATGCTTCCCGGCATTGGCGTTTATACAGCTGCGGCTATCGCCAGCATTGCGCAGGGCGAGCGCGTGGCCGTGGTCGATGGCAACGTGGAGCGTGTCATCTGTCGCCTCTACGGCTGGGATGCACCCGCCCGCACCGGCTCCTCGCTCCTGCGCCGCCGAATTCAGGCTGAGGCGGACAAGCTCATCGATCCGCGCCGCCCCGGCGACTTCAATCAGGCCATGATGGAACTGGGCGCAACTGTCTGCACCCCGCGCAATCCAAGCTGCCTCGCCTGCCCGCTTGCCATTCAGTGCGCCACGCGCGGCGAGCATCGCACCGGCCCGCGCCCGCGCATGCTCAGCCAGGAAGTCGCCTGCGCGCTCGTCCTGCGCACCGGTACTCCCGCCGGCCTGGCCACGCGGGAAGTCCTCCTCGAACAGCGCGGAGCTGAGCAGACCGTGATGCCCGGCCTGTGGGAGCTGCCTGTCCTGCGCGAAGTGGGCGTGCCCGACGCCAACCTGCGCATGACCGTCCGCCACGCCATTATGCAAACCAACTACTATGTCCGCGTACGCAACGTGGCTGAGGACGAAGTGGACGCGCTCACCGTCGTCAGCGGCAAACGTTGTTGGATTTCTTTGGCACAAGCTGGCACGATGGCGCTCACAGGCCTCGCGCGCAAAATCCTCACCCGCGCCCACCTGCTGCCGACCCTTCATTTGCAGGCGCTCACGCAGCAGCACGCTGAACTGGAAATCCGCTGAAGTCTTCCTCTGCGACCTTCGCGCTTTTCAAGATTGTCAGTAGTAATCCGCGCAGCTCAGGTAGTAGCCGCACTGCGTACATACCAGCTTGCAGCGGTGGCCCGTCAGCCGGTATCCACACGTGGGGCAAATCTGGCAGTGATGATCCACAGCAGTTGCCGCGCTCGTTTCCGCTTGCGAATGCGTGTCCGCACCACGTTGTGGGATTTCCAGGCCAATTTCAGGCCGGAAATCCGGGTCCAGGGCTCTCGGTCGCTCGGGCAGCATGGGTCAGAGATTAACATAGGAGATGGAACCACCTGCCCGGCACTCTTCGGCAGGTCTCTCAGGCATCAACGCTCTGAACGCGTCACCCTCGCTTCCCCTGCGGCGGCGCGCAATAACACTCAAGATTCGTTCCGGACTCCGGAACCCCAAGGAGGGATTTTTATGGCAAGCAAGGCAAGTGCGGTTTGGACTGGCTCACTGAAGGAAGGAAAGGGCACCATCTCCACGGCAACCGGCGTACTCAAGGACGCCAACTACTCGTTCGCCACCCGTTTTGAAGGCGCGGACTCTGGCACCACACCCGAAGAGCTCATCGCCGCGGCACACGCAAGCTGCTTCTCCATGGCGCTGGGTGCGCAGCTCGGCGGCGCAGGCCTAACGCCGGAGTCCATTGAGACCCACGCAGCCGTCACGCTGGCAAAGACCGACGGCGGTTTCGCCGTGACAAAAATTGCTCTTACCACCACGGCCAAGGTTCCCGGCGCAAGCCAGGAAGTCTTTGACAAGGCCGCCGCGGACGCGAAGGCTGGCTGCCCCATCTCCAAGCTCTTCGCCAACAACACGGAGATTTCGCTCGACGCCAAACTGGTTTAATCCAAGCCAGCGTCGAACTCTCTTGAGCATCCCGCCACGTTGACTGCATTGCACCGCGCAGGCTGGCGGGATGCGCCGTTTGTGGCATTCTATGCGATAGTTCGAGCTTGACACGCTGCCGTGCTTCGCCGCACATTCGAAGGCGCGGCGCATCCTGCTTCAAATTCCCCTCTGAGCATTCCAGCCAACCCTCGCGTTGGACATCGCGCGCCGCTGGAGGCGCATCCATGCATCATCTTCACTTCAACCTGTGGGCTGTACTCGTTTCTGGCGGCTTCCTCTGGTTTCTTGGCGCTGCCTGGTATTCGCCGGTCACCTTCGCCCGCCCGTGGATGTCCATGCTCAAGATTGAGCGCGACCCTGGCCGACGCAGTAGTATTTTCTTCGCCATGTTTGCTTCGCTTGTCGGCGACCTGCTCACGGCCTTTGTTCTAGCTCACGTCATTCTCTGGTCGGGTGCAGATACGCTTGGCTGGGGCGCGCTTGTCGGATTTGTCGCATGGCTTGGCTTCTTCGCCGCGCCCAATTATCCGCAGGGTATCTACGAGCGTCGCCCTTTTGGCGTCTTCCTCATCAACAATGGCTATTGGCTCTTGGGTCTAGTTGTCGTTGGCGCGCTGCTGGCCATATGGCGTTGAGGCCGTTTGCGCAGTCTTACGGGCGTTGCCCTGGCGCACTAGAATTGGGTGCATGAGAAAATCCGTCATCGCTTCCGATCGTGCGCCCGCGGCCATTGGCCCTTATTCGCAGGCCATCCGCACACGGAACCTGATCTTCACCGCCGGCCAGATTCCGCTCGATCCGACTACCGGGCAGGTTGTCGCTGGCGGCATCACTGAGCAGACCACCCGCGTGCTTGAAAACCTGAAGGCTATTCTTGAGTCGGCCGGCAGTAGCCTTTCACAGGTCGTCAAGGCCACCGTCTACCTGAAGGACATGGGCGACTTCGCCGCCATGAACGCGGTTTACGATGGCTACATGGCCACGGACGAGACAATTCCGCCTGCACGCACAACGGTTGAGGTAGCGCGGCTGCCAAAGGATGTACGCATTGAAATTGAGTTCGTGGCGGAGGTGTGAGCCACGCTTGCCCGTGCGTGCACCGTGCACATGCGCAATAGGAGGTTCCCGTTTATGAGTGATGCATCCCAAAAGATCGTCCGCACTGACGCCGAGTGGCGCTCCATGCTTACGCAGGAGCAATACCACGTTCTGCGCGAGAAGGGCACTGAGAGGCCATTCACCGGCATCCTCACACAGAATCACGAAACCGGCAACTATCATTGTGCCGGCTGCGGCGCGCTGCTCTTTCTCTCCGGCGCTAAATTCGACTCGCACTGTGGCTGGCCCAGCTTCATGCTGCCCGCCGACTCGAAATCCGTGGAGGAGCACGAGGACCTGAGCTTCGGCATGCGCCGCATCGAGGTCACCTGCGCCCGCTGTGGCGGCCACCTGGGCCATGTCTTTCCCGATGGCCCGAAACCCACAGGCCTTCGCTACTGCATCAACTCGGCATCGCTCACCTTTGAGCGTGCGAAGTAGGAGCCCAGCAGCATGAACCGGACCATGTACGCTTTTTCTGTGATCTTTCCTCGCCGTCTGTGCTCATTCATGCTTATTTTGTTGTCTGTTTGCATGATTCTTGCGCCTTCCTCCCGGCTTGTCGCACAGGCGCCATCGACGCATGAGGACACACAGCTCGACAAGGAGATTTCTTCCATCGCCGCCGCGCACAAGGGCCGCGTCGCATTGTTTGCCGAAAATCTTCGCACCGGCGAAACCGCTTCGCTTTCTCCTGACCTGCCTGTGCAGACCGCATCCGTCATCAAGATGGGCATTCTGCTGGATGCAGCTGAACAGATTCGATCCGGAAGAGCCGCGTTCAGTGATCGGCTGGTGCTCACCAAGGCGAATCAGGTTCCTGGCTCGGGTGTGCTGGGTGTACTCACGCCGCCCATTGCTCTCACGCTTCGTGACACGCTCATGCTCATGGTGGTGCTCAGCGACAACACGGCCACCAACATGGCCATTGACAGGCTTGGCCTTGCGCACATCAACGCCACGCTGCGTACCGCAGGCCTGCAGCACACAGTTCTCTACAAGAAGGTCTTTCTTCCGCCTTCCGGACCCATGCCTGCCGACCAGCCGAAATTTGGCCTGGGAAAGACCACACCGCGCGAAATGGCCTCCATCATGGCTCGCTTTGCACGCTGTAATCTCGCTCTTGGGAAATCCAAGCCACTTCCCGGCGACGGCCAGATATGTGGCGCGATCCTGCACATGCTGCGCAACCAGCAGGACCGTGACAGCCTTCCGCGCTATATCGAATCGCTGGACACCAGTGAGCATGGATCGGCCATCGCCAATAAGACCGGAGCGCTGGACCGCGTGCGCAATGATGTGGCCCTCGTTTCAACCAAGTCGGGTCTGGTGGTCATTGCGGCCTTTACTTTCGACAATCAGGACCAGCGCTGGACTGGCGACAACGATGCCGAAAAGACGCTTGGCAAACTGGGGAAAGCCATCGTGGACCGCTGGTCGCCGGGCGGCCTGGATGCGGATGCATTCCCGTGGGACAAGCCTCCAGTTCCGGTAACCGCCAAGCCTTAGTACCGCTCGCGGAACCGCCCCAAGGGCACAACAAAGCCCCGTCTGCTACCGACGGGGCTTTTGGCCATTTCAGGCCAGAGAATAGCTCTGGTTTACGCCTTGGTGACTTTGCCGCTCTTGATGCAGCTGGTGCATACGCGAATCCGCTTGGGCGCGCCGTTCACCAGGGCCTTCACCGCCTGCAAATTCGGGTTCCAGCGCCGCTTGGTGACGTTGTGCGCGTGCGAAATGTTATTGCCGAACTGCGGCCCCTTGCCGCAAACATCACATACCTGTGCCATTGCTGAACTCCAGATTCCTTGATCTTTCGGGCTGTCTTTGCCGCTTCCGCTGGCGCAAAGTGCTTTGCATCGGGCATCGCCGCAACAAAGGTCCCAGCTGACCCAAAACGAATGTCAAGCCGGAAACTCATGGATGCAAACGGCTTGCGGGGTGCTGAAAAGACACAACATCCCTGTGCCTGCCGAACTCTCAGTATACCTTGAAAACGGCTCTCCAGCAAAGACGCCGCGGCCGCGCGGAATTGTCCCCGCGGCCGCATGCAAACCTCAAATTGGCTGCAGTGTGATGATGATGCGGTGCAATCCGCTATGATTCTGGCTTAAAAGGCAGAGTCACTCACTCAGGAAGGCTAGATGGCGGAATCGTCTTCAGCATCAGGGGAACCACGCTCCCAGCTTCGCAAAGCGATGGGCTTCTGGGATGTGCTGCTGTTCAACATCGCCACGGTGCTTGGGCCGCGCTGGATTGCGGCTGCGGGCCACAATGGAACCTCGTCCATCAGTCTGTGGGTCATCGCCGCAGTCTTCTTCTTTGTGCCCGGCGCACTGGTCATCAATGAGCTCTCGTCGCGCTTTCCGAATGAGGGCGGACTCTATGTCTGGTCAAAGGAGGCCTTCGGCGATTTCCACGGCTTTGTCGCCGGCTGGACCTACTGGGTCTACACCATCTTTTACTTTCCCGGCCTGCTGCTGGCCAGCGCTTCCATGTCGGCTTACATCTTCGGCGCACGCGGCGTTGCTCTTTCGCAGGACCGCGGCTTTCAGATCTCGGTCGCGATGGGTCTGCTGCTGGTGGCTGTGGTGCTGAATATCATCGGGCTGAACATCGGCAAGTGGCTGCAGAATGCTGGAGGCGTAGGCACCTATATTCCGCTCGTGATGCTCGTGCTCATTGCAGCCGCCGTCCTCATCTTTCATCACGGTTCGGCTACTCATTTCACGCTTGCCAACATGCTGCCACGTCTGGATTTCAAGACCGTCAATTTCTGGTCACAGATTGCATTCGCCTTCACCGGCCTGGAGCTTGTTTCTGCCATGAGCGAAGAGGTGCGCGATCCACAGCGAACGCTTCCGCGCGCGGTCTTTGGCGCAGGCGCGCTCATCGCGCTCATGTACATCGTGGGCACCTTTGCGGTGCTTTCGCTGCTGCCTGCTTCGTCCATCGACCCACAGGCCGGCGTCTTTCATGCGCTCACCACGGGATCCATCTCGCTGGGCTTTGGCTTTCTGGGAATTCTGGCGGCGATTTTCGTCACATTTGGCAATGCAGGCGGTGTGGGTTCCACAGTGGCCGGAATTGCGCGCGTGCCTTTTGTCGTCGGCATCGATCGCTATCTGCCCAAAGCTTTTGGAAAGATTCACCCCAAGTGGAAGACGCCGTACATTTCCATTCTGGTGCAGGCTGGCCTTTCCGGCGCCGTTCTGTTGTTGAGCCAGATCAACTCAACGACGCTGAGCGCCTACCAATACCTTGTGGACGCCGGAATCATCCTCTATTTCATTCCCTTCCTTTATATGTTTGCCGCCGTCATCAAGCTGGCATACCGCAAGGACCGCAAGGAGAACAAGCATGCCGTTCTGGTACCCGGCGGCATCGCAGGCGTTTGGATTTGCGGCCTGCTGGGCTTCTCAGTGGTGCTCCTTGGCATCGTTCTTTCCTTTATTCCGCCCGGAGAATTCGCAAGCAAGGCCAGCTTCGTGGAGGCACTCATCGCAACTACTGGCGGCACGGTTCTCATCGGGCTGACGCTTTACTGGCGCGGCGCGCGGAGCAAAACGAAGAGCGCCTGAAGTAACTCGCAGGTTTTGTGCCGTGTTCAAGGAGCGAGTTGAAATGGCATGAGGCGAGGATGAGACTTGCCGGCCTCTCTGACGGGTACGGATGGCTTGATGGAGTGGCACGGGGCGATGCATGATGGGTCTTCTGTCGGACGGCGTTCGTTTGCAAACCAGTTCGCAGGGGAAGGTTCTTGATTGCATGAATCAGTTGATGCTTCGTAGACGAATCTTTCACAGCCGGCTAGTTGCCTCGCTGTGCCTGGGCTTGATGCTGCCGTGCGCATTTGCGCGTGGCCTTGTTGCCCAACAACAAGCGACGAAGGCGAGCGATAAGCACGGCCAGGCAAAGCAGGAGCTCTGGGACTATGCAGACCAGCTGCGAATGTCTGGCGATGATCCTGCGAATCCAGGGCCGCTGGCGCATCTCTCCAGCAGCATGCGGCCAAAAGCTGTGCACGCCGCCATGCGCAAGGTGGCGGACTGGCAACTGGCCCGCGTTCAGAACGATTACAGCCGGGACTGGACATTCGCCACGCTCTACCTCGGCATGCTAGCCGCCTACGATACACTGCATGACCCACGTTACCGCGAGTTTGTCCGCGGCGAAGGTGAGCACTACGACTGGACCCTCGGGCCGCGCAAGGCTCACGCCGATGACCAGGCAGTTGGGCAGTCCTACCTTTGGTTTTATGCGCATGATCACGACCCGAAGCAGATTGCCGCGATGCGCGCGCAGTTCGATGAAGTGAGCAAGTTGCCTGACGATCCAGCGAAGCCTGTGTGGTGGTGGTGCGATGCGCTCTTCATGGCTCCGCCGGCGTGGGCACAGCTATCCGCCGTCACCCATGACGGCGCATTCCTCGACTACATGAACCGCGAGTGGCACATCACCGCCAATTTGCTGTGGGATCCGCAAGAGCACCTGTTCTTTCGCGACAAGACCTACTTCGATAAGCGCGAGAAGAACGGACAAAAGATCTTTTGGTCGCGCGGCAACGGATGGGTGATTGCCGGGATGGCACGCGTGCTCAGCTTTATGCCGGTGAATGATCCGCGCAGGCCGTTCTATGTGGAGAAATTCCGACAGATGGCCGAGAGGCTCAAGAGCCTGCAGGGCAAAGACGGTCTGTGGCGTCCGGGGCTGCTGGATGCGGCTGATTATCCTTATCCAGAGAATTCCGGGTCGGCATTTTTCATCTATGCGATGGCGTGGGGCGTACGGAATGGAATCCTGAGCGCAAAGGAGTTTCGCCCGGTTATCGCGCGCGGATGGCGTGGCTTGGTTGCGCACATCTACGCAGACGGCCGCCTCGGCAGCATTCAGCCCATTGGTGCTGCGCCCGGTGCATATGGTCCAGGCGCGAGCTATGTGTTTGGAACCGGTGCGTTCCTGATGGCTGGCGAGCAGGTGGCTGAACTCGATCATCCAAGCGCAAGAGCGGCTGGTAAGTGAATGAAGAGTTCACGCGGAATTTGTGAGGAGCCTGTTTGTTCATGAGCATGGAACTGTTCAGTCTCAAGGGGAAGGTTGCACTGGTCACTGGTTCTTCGCGCGGGTTGGGCGAGGGCATAGCGCTGGGGCTTGCAAAAGCGGGTGCACGCGTGGCGCTGCACGGGTCGCGTTCCGTGCCGGAGACTGTTGTGAAGCGCTTTGCGGCGATGGGCGTGGAGGCAATTGCACTGGCGGGAGACGTGAGTGAGTCGAGAGTGTGCGCCGCGCTGGTGGATGAGGTTGTTGAGCGGCTTGGGGCGATCGACATTTTGGTCAACAATGCCGGAACCATTCGCCGCGCGCCCGCAGTTGAGCACTCTGACGAAGACTGGCAAACGGTCATAGATACCGATCTCTCAAGCGTCTTCTACATGACAAAGGCTGCGGGCCGGCAGATGCTGCCGCGCGGGAGCGGGAAGATTATCAACATTGCGTCGCTGCTTACGTTTCAGGGCGGGATTACGGTGCCGGGTTATGCTGCGGCAAAGGGTGGCGTGGGCCAGTTGACCAAAGCTTTTGCGAACGAGTGGGCGGCGAAGGGCGTGAACGTGAATGCGATTGCGCCGGGCTACATGGAGACTGATAACACTGAGGCGCTGCGAGCCAATCCTGAGCGCGCGAGACAGATCCTCGAGCGCATTCCCGCGGGCCGATGGGGAAAGCCGGAAGACCTTGCCGGTGCGGCGGTCTTTCTGGCGTCGGCTGCGAGCGATTACATGCACGGACATGTGCTGGTGGTCGATGGCGGCTGGCTGAGCCGATAGCGCAGGTGAGCAACGCCTGTCGCGCGGCCGAAAGAATTATGGACGAGGAAAGAGTGGTGGCCAGGGACGGGATTGAACCGCCGACGCCGGCCTTTTCAGGGCCGCGCTCTACCACTGAGCTACCTGGCCTCAGTGAAGACTTTCGTTGCATTTCCTGTGCGGGGGACCGGCGAGAGCCGGTGAACCTGGGCGGGTGAATCCACGGACAGTCTGCTGCAACAACCTGATTAGTATAGCAATTCCCGGGCCTTGCGCAAAACCTGATGCTCTGTGCAGAAAGCCTGCATGCGGGCATCGGAAACCGCCCCTCTCTGCTCTACACTGGAGAGCAACCATGAGCCTACGAGTCGTTTCCCTGGTGTGTCTATTTGCAGTGGGTGTGCCGGTTGCAAGTGCGCAGAGAACCAATGCAGAGAGGAGTGGCGCGGAAGCCCGCACGGCGCTTGCCTATGCAGCGGCGCTGAGGGGCGGACCGCTTACGCTGCGGGCTTTTCTTGATCAGTTTCCCAAGGGCGCGGACCTGCATGTGCATCTTTCGGGCGCGGTGTATGCCGAGACGTTTTTGAAGGACGCGGCCGAGGATGGCGACTGCGTGAACCTGAAGACAATGAGCCTGGTGAAGCCGCCGTGCAAGGCGCCGCTGGAAC
>JAJXXG010000696.1 GCA_021781255.1 Acidobacteriota bacterium | reverse complement strand
TGATGCTGTCTCCATAGCAGACAAGCTGCGGCCGGCCGGCGGCCTGCAGCGGACCGGCGAACAACAGCAGGAAGAATGAAACGAGAAAGGCGCGGCGAACGTCCACAACAACAGTGTATCTGCGCACGGGATGGATTCGTAAGTAGACGAGGGCGTTGAGGAGGCAAGCGGGTGATCGAAGTCCGGGACGTAAAGAAGTGGATTCAGAACGGTTCGCGGCGGGTGGAGATTCTCAAGGGGATATCGCTCAGCATTCCGGCGGGACAGTTCGTGGCCATTGTGGGGGCCAGCGGCAGCGGTAAGAGCACGCTCCTGGGCCTGCTTGCGGGCCTTGATACACCCAGTTCCGGCGAGATATGGCTGGATGGAACGCCGATTCACAATCTGGACGAAACAGAGTTGGCCGCTGTACGCGGACGCAAGATCGGTTTTGTTTTTCAGTCGTACCAACTGATTCCGACATTGACGGCGCTTGAGAATGTGCTGCTGCCGTTTGAGCTGAACTTGGAAGGCAGCGGGCTGTCCAGGGCGCGGCATCTGCTGGATGCGGTGGGGCTGGGCCAGCGCGTGGAGCATTATCCGGTGCAGCTCTCAGGCGGCGAGCAGCAGCGCGTGGCGCTGGCGCGCGCCTTTGTGGTGGAGCCGCCGATTGTGATGGCCGATGAGCCGACCGGTAATCTCGACTCCGTGAGCGGCAGGCTGGTGCTTGACTTGCTGCTGGAGCGCAACAGCAAAGCCGGCGCAACGCTGGTGCTGGTGACGCACGATGCGGAGATTGCAAGCCGCGCAGACCGCAAGATTGTGCTGAAGGATGGCATGGTTGTCGAAGACACTTTGCCAACTGCCGCGCAGACAAGCTTGCCTGGTCTGGAGATGAGCGCCAATGGCTAAGCGCGCATTGAGCTGGAGCCGTGCCGCGACGATCGGCTGGCGCGACCTGAAATCCGCGCCGGGCAAGTTCGCCTTTGTGGTGCTCTCGGTGGCGGTGGGCGTGGCAGCGCTGGTGGGCGTGCGCGGGTTCAGCGGAAGCTTCAGGCGTACGCTCTCGATTGAGGCTCGTTCGCTGATGGCCGGCGACCTGAGCGCGCGCATCTTTCGCGAGCCGACGGAAGAGGAAAGGAAGAAGCTTGCAGAGATTGAGCATGCGATTGGTGGCGTTCGCGAGACGTGGGTGACGGAGACTGTCTCCATGGCGTCTGTGTCTGCGGACCCCGCGCCGCTGCTGGTGTCGCTCAAAGCTGTAGACCCCGCGGAGTATCCCTACTACGGCGAAGCTGAACTGGACCCGGCAATTGGCTTGCAGCAGGCGTTGCAGGGCGACTCAGCCGCGGTAGCCGATGAGTTTCTGATTCGCATGCATGCGCGCGTGGGCGACACGCTGCGGCTGGGCGGCAGAGACTTCAGGATTACAGCCGTGCTGAAGCAGGAGCCCGACCGCATGACTGCGGGTGCATCGCTTGGTCCGCGTGTGATGATTTCGCGCGTGGCGCTGGAGCGGACAGGACTGCTGGCTCCGGGTAGCCGCGCCAGCAACCGTCTGCTGATGGAACTGCCGGCGCAGGTCGACTCTATCGCCGTGCGCAAACAGGTGGAGCAGGCTCTGCCCGACGCGCAGGTAATGGATTACAAGGAAGGCAATCCCGCGCTGAACGACGGGCTGGATCATGCGACCGCAATTCTGAGCCTCATCTGTCTTGTGTCCATGGTGCTGGGTGCGATTGGCGTGGCGATGGCCATGCACGCGCATCTGGAACAGCGCATGGATATGCTGGCGATTCTGAAGGCGCTGGGCGCGGATTCGTCGGACCTGCTGCGCATTTTTCTGTTGCAGACGCTGGGGCTGGGCCTGGCCGGAGGCTTGCTGGGCGTGGCGGCGGGCGTGGGCGTGATGGCCGCGCTGCCCGCGGTGTTTGGCAAGCTGCTGCCGGTGCACACGCAGATGGAGTTCCCGTGGCGCTCGGTTCTTGCCGGGCTGGGAACGGGACTGCTGACGACGCTGCTCTTCTGCCTTCCGCCACTGCTGGACGTGCGCGGCATCAGGCCGGTGCTGGTGTTGCGGCGGCTGGTAGAAGCAGGGCCTGATAGCCTTGGCGGCTGGTTTGCGCGCTGGTGGGGACGGCGGCTGCAGCTCGGAATCTCTGTTCTCGTTGTGGTGGCGCTGGGCGGAATTGCGTGGGCGCTTTCCGACTCGGCAACCGTGGGCCGATGGTTTGCGTTTTTGTTTGCCTGTGCGCTTGTGGTTCTGCTGGCGCTGGCCGCGGTGACGCTGCGGACGTTGCGCCTGGTGCTGAATCGCGTGCGGCTGCAATTGCCATCGTCGCTGCGGCACGGGCTTGCCAATCTCTACAGGCCGGGAAATCAGTCGGCGGCGGTGCTCGCCGCGCTGGGCACAGGCGTGATGCTGATTCTGGCTGTCTATCTGATGCAGGGCTCGCTGCTGCGCGACTTGCGCGAGTCGGCCTCGCCCAAGCTGCCGAATGTTTTTCTGATCGACGTTGCGACCAGCGAGGTTGCGGGCGTGAAGGATTTCTTTCAGCATCAGGCGGGCGTGACGCAGCAGTTGGAACTGATGCCTGTGGTGAGGGGGCGGTTTGTTTCACTGAATGGCCAACCGCTCGCGCAGATCAAGGAGCAGCATTTTCCGCGGCGAATGCTGGAGAATGCCGAGTTGAGCTGGGCGGATGCGCAGCCGGCAGGCGACAAGCTGACGCAGGGCAAGTGGTGGACAGATGCGAACGCCGCAGAGTTGGCCATCAGCGAAGGGGTGGCCAAGCGATTGAATCTGGGCGTGGGCTCTGCTGTTGAACTGGAAGTGGGCGGACGCGTGCGAATGCTCAAAGTGGCGGCAGTGTTTCGTGCCGACGGAGAGCACCTTGGCGCGCGCGTGGCTTTCGTGTTGCCCTCGGGTCAGCTCAAGGACGAGCTGGCGACCTGGTATGGCGGCGCGCACATCGACACCCGCCAGGTGGCGGCAATGGAGCGGGCGTTGTTTGCCGCGTATCCGACAATTTCCGTAATCAACATTGCCGATGTGCTGGACCGGATTGAGAGCGTGGTCAATCAGATTACGTTTGTGGTGCGGTTTCTGGCGGGCTTCTCAATCTTTGCGGGGCTGATGATTCTGGCGTCAAGCATTGCGAGCGCACGCTTCCGGCGCATGCGCGAAGCAGTCGTATTAAAGACGCTGGGCGCCACACGGATGCGGATTGTGCGCACGTTCAGCGTAGAGTTCAGCATGCTGGGCGTGCTGGCCGGCCTGGTCGGCGTGGTGTTTGCAAACATACTCACGCGCGTTTTGCTTCACAGGCTTAAAGTCGACTTTCATTTTGACTGGAAAGCAACGCTGTTTGCGCTTGCAGGCACTGCGGTGCTAGCCACGGCAACCGGATGGATCGCGAGCCATCGCATCCTTGGGCTGCGGCCACTGGAAGTGTTGCGCGAGGAATAGGCGCAGCGGGTGCGAGGCATACGCAGACTATGAGCGTTCCATCTTCACCGCGATGAGACTGCGGCGACGGTCTACCTTCACTCTGTTTGATCAAAACTCTTCGCTGGCTTCGGCTGCCGGCAGTACGTCGTTTTCACGGGCCATCCAGACATAGAGCGTGGGCATAAGGAAGACGCCGATGACCAGATTGGCCAGCAGACCGCCGACAATCACGATGGCGAAAGGCCGCTGCGAGTCAGAGCCGATGGCATGCGAGAGCGCTGCGGGCAACAGTCCCAGCGTTGCCACCAGCATGGTCATCATCACGGGGCGCAGGCGCAGGACTGAGCCCTCAACCGCGGCTTCAATGATGTGCTCCCGGGTCGACTCCTCCATGCCTTTGCGCCGCGAGCGCAGCTGATTGATGAATTCAATCATGATGACTCCGGTTTCCACCGAGACGCCGAAGAGCGCGAGGAAGCCCACCGCCGACGACACCGAGAAGTTGGTGTGCGTGAGGAACAGCGCGAGCGGGCCTCCAATGGAAGCCATGATGACAGAAATCAGGATGAGCATGGACCACTTGAACGAGCGGAACATGGTGTAGAGGATGAGGAAAATGGCGAGCACGGTGATGGGAATGACGAGAGCCATGCGCTTGTTGGCGCGCTTCTGGCTTGCGTATTCGCCGGCCCACTCAAGGTGATAGCCGGGCGGAAGCGTGACGTTGTGTTCGACTTTGCTGATGGATTCCTCGACGGTTGAGCCCAGGTCGCGGCCTTTCACTGAAAACTTGATGGCGATGTAACGCTGGCCTCCCTCGCGGTTGATGGCTTCGGCGCCATCATCGGTTGAGACCTTTGTGAGCTGGGCAAGCGATACGCGCTCGCCGGATGGTGCAAGCAGGCGCACATCTTCGATTGCCTCGCGCGTGTCGCGGTACTGCTTCTGATAGCGGAGGGTCACGTCATAGCGCGCTTCGCCCTGCTGCATCTGCGTGATTGCGTTCGAGCCGACAGCGGTCTGGATGGCGTCCTGAATGTCGGCAACGTTGATGCCCCATCGCGCTGCGGCTTCGCGGTCCACGGTGAAGTTGAGATTGGGCTGCCCGACGATGCGGAAGATGCCGAGGTCGGCAACGCCCGGGACCGTTTCCATCTGCGCCTGGATACGCTCGGCCGTGCTCTCAAGCGTGCGCAGGTTGTCGCCGTAGAGCTTCACGGCAAGTTCGCCCTTAACGCCGGAAACGGCCTCTTCCATGTTGTCCGAGATCGGCTGCGAGTAGTTCCAGATCACGCCGGGGAATTTAGAGAGCTGCTCATCGATCGCTGCGATCAGCGCTTCCTTGTTCTGGTGGAAGACGGGACGCCATTCTTCCTTGCGCTTGAGATCGACGAAGTATTCGGTGTTGAAAAAGCCGGCGGTGTCGGTGCCGTCATCGGGTCGTCCTGTCTGGCTGACGACCTGCTTGACCTCGGGGAACGACGCCATGACGATGCGCGCCTTGTTTGTGAAGTCGATGCTTGCGGTCGGGCCCTCGCTTGGCGGCAGCGTTCCGCGCACCCAGATGGAGCCTTCGTCAAGGTGAGGCAGGAACTCCGAGCCAATCGGGCCGCCGACCGTGAGGTAAATCGCGATAAGGAAAAGGACGGTGGAGATGCCCAGCGTGACGCTTCGGTGCATAATGGCCGCGCGCACTGCCGTGCGATAGTGGCGAATCAGCCAGTGCATGATGGGGTTCTGCCACTCTTTTGCGCCATTGCGAAACAGGATGCTGGCCATGACGGGCGCAACGAGAATGGCGAAGACGAGCGCGCCAAGCAGCGCAAAGGTAACTGTCCAGGCCATGGGCTTGAAGAGGCGGCCCTCAACGGCTTGCAGCGTGAAGATCGGCAGATACGACGCGATGATAATGCCGCGGGCGAAGAAAACGGGCCGCTGCACTTCGTGCGCGGCGTCGCGGATTTTCTGCGCCGGCGTGCGCGTGTCGTCAGGGTGCGAGAGGTGGCGAATCATGTTCTCGATCATCACCACGGTGCCGTCCACCACCATGCCGAAGTCGAGCGCGCCGAGGGAGAGCAGGTTGGCGGGAATGTGGCTGAGGTCGAGACAGATGGATGCGAACAGCAGCGCGAACGGAATGGTGAGCGCAACGACGATGGCGCCGCGTATGTTGCCGAGGAAAAGAAAGAGAATGATCGAGACGAGGAGGATGCCTTCGGTGAGGTTGTGCTCCACGGTCTCAACGGTGAACTTGACCAGATCGGAGCGGTCGAGGAAGGGAACGATCTTGACGCCCTGGGGCAGGATGCCGCCGTTGAGTTTCCTGACTTCGTCGTGGATGCCTTGCAGCACAGGGTCGGAGTCCGCGCCCTTCTGCAGCAGCACGATGCCCTCGACGGTGTCGGGATTGTCGACGATGGTTCCGTCGGCGCGATGCATTGCGCGGCCAATCTGGCCGAGGCGAATCCTGGGCCCTTGCGTGACGGTGGCGATGTCCCGGATGCGTATGGCGGCGCCGTTAGAGGCTCTGACAACAGTGTTCTCAATGTCCTGCACGCTGGTGTAGAGGCCCAGAGACTGGACGTTGATCTGCTGCGCGCCCTGTTCAATAAAGCTGCCACCGCCGTTGGTGTTGTTGGCGGCGATCTGCTGTTCAACCTGCGCAATTGAGAGGCCGTAGGAGACGAGCTTTTCAGGGTCGAGCTTGATCTGATATTCCCTGGTCGGCCCGCCGAAGCTGGAGACATCCACCACGCCGGTGACGCCTTTGAATGCCTTCTCCAGCGTCCAGTCTTCGAGCGACTTCTTCTCCATGACATCGTAGGCGGGGTTGGTGCTTTCGAGCGTGTACCAGTATATCTGGCCGACGGGGCTCCAGTCGGTGCCCATTTGCGGCACCAGTCCATTGGGCAGGGTGACCTGATTCAAACGCTCCAGCA
Organism: Acidobacteriota bacterium; assembly: GCA_021781255.1. The sequence goes on along the minus strand of JAJXXG010000696.1, from coordinate 2,928 downwards.
CGTGCTCGCGATTCATGTCGCTGGTGGAACTGTCGTCAAAGATGAGCATGAGGCTGGAGAGCCCGGCGAGCGTGGTGGAGCGCAAATGCGTAAGGTGCGGGATGCCCGCCATTTGTATTTCGACAGGCACGGTGACCTGGCGCTCGATTTCCTCGGCGCTGCGGCCCGGCCACTGGGTGATGATCTGCACGTAGTTGTTGGCTACGTCGGGGTAGGCCTCGATGGGCAGATTGCGGAATGAGACGATGCCCCACGCGGTGAGCACCACGACGCCGCCAAGAACCAGCCACTTGTTTCTGAGCGCGAAATCGACGAGTGCGCGAATCATCTACTGATTCCCCGCTGTTTCAAGAAGCAATGCATTGGAGACCACACGCTGACCGGGCTCCAGGCCGGAGAGAATCTGCTGGCGGTTGCCGCTGAGCATCGGGCCTGCGCGCACCTCGGTGCGCCTGAACTCGTTGGCTGCAACGGGAACAAAGACCCAGTCGCGATCATGCAGATGAAGCACCGAATCCGCGGGAACAACCGCATAAGACTGCCTGGCGAGGCTGGTGAAGGTTGCCGTTGCAAACATGCCCAGCTTGAGAAAGCCGGGATTCGCAACCTCTATGCGAACCTTTGCCGTGCGTAGCGAAGGATCGAGGATGGGGCCGATATCGCTGATGTGGCCTGTAAGCACACGATCGGGATATGCGTTCATTCGAATCTTGGCCCGCTGGCCGAGTTGCAGCTTTGGAATGTCGTTCTCGTACACATCGCAGACCACCCAGACGGTCGAGAGGTCTGCGATGGTGAACGCGTTAGCGGACCCGGAAAGTCCCACGCCCGCGGCAGCCGCATTGGTCACATTCTGCGCGACGATGACGCCGGAGATGGGCGCATAGACGCTGACAACGTTGCCGGGATGGTTCTTGTCGACGCCGAGCGTCTGCAACTGCTCCTCGGCGGCCGCCAGGTCGGCATGCGCGTTCTTCTCCGCATCCTCGGCCTGCTCCAGCGTGGCCCGTGCGATGGCGCCGTGCTGGAAGAGATCCTGCGCGCGCAGGAGGGCCCTGGCCGCCAATTGCTCATCGTTGGCGGCCTTCAGATAGGTGTCAAACGCGTTTGTAATATCGGGGCTTTGCACTTTCAGCAGCAATTGGCCCTTCTTCACGTTGTCGTCAAGGCGCGCCTTGATGTCCACCACGCGGCCGCTGGCGAGTGAGATAACAGGCACTTCGCGTGCGATGTCAGGGAAGACTGCGCCGGTTGCATGCAGCTCGGCGGCTGCATCCATTGACTCCGCAGACGCGATCGGAAATTTGCCTGCATCGTTGCTGTCGATGGTGATGAGGTTCATGTCGGGAACCTGAACGACCTTCGCGGGTGGCGGAGCGCCATCGCCCTGCGGCTTGCTCGTGCAGCCGGAGAGAAGAGCGCTCATGCAAAGCGCCGCGAGGCACGCCAGCGCAGCGCCACGAGTCTGCTGCGGAAAGATTATTGACATCATTTGAATGACCTCGCGCCACACGCCAGGCGGTTTGCGGGGAATATTTGCGTCATGCCGATCCTTTGCGCCGCGGACTACCGTGCGACTTCAGGATGCGAACGACTGAACTGGAAATAGGGGATGGTGCGGCAATCAGGCTGCAGGCGGGGGACGGTTCTGTATGGGGTCGAGCGCGGGGTTGCCAATGGCGAACGGCTGCGGAGCAAGGGGCGCGACAAAACGCTGAAAGCCGAAGCGAGGCGCGGCAAAGGCCGGCTCCGCGAGAGCTGCCATGGTTGGGAAAACGATGTGTGCGCAGGATGCCTGGTGGGCACGGCGCAGGCATGTGTCCGTCTCCGCTGGGTTCTGCAGCGACCATAGATCATCGCTGACTGAGATGACCGGGAACAGAATCACGATGAGCATGACTAGGGAGATGAGGGACATGCGTCGGTTGACGCCAGTCCGGGACTCAAGACGCATCCACAGGCATACGGTGAGAACCGATAGCAGCGCCCAGGATAGATTGAGGAGAATCTCCATGCTCATCCCGATTCTATACCAGGGTCCGATGCCGTTAAGCGGGCAAGAGCAGGCGCGATTCCGACGGCGCGGCCCCAAACAGCAAAGGAGGCGAAGCTGTTCTGCGTCAGGTACTCAAGCCGCGGGTCGTTGTCTGCTGTCCGGCGTGTGTTTGGATGAATGGATGCGGCCGTTCAGCGGCGCGCCGAGGTTTGACCGGGCAGGCGATTCCCCTTATGATGAGGAAGTTGGCTATTCGCCCCCGGCGCTCTGCCGCGGTATGGTCAGCACGGTTGCAAGTTGGCCGTCACTCCACGCTTGCTGCCCCCTCGTTCAACGGCAGGACAGCTGACTCTGGCTCAGCATATCGGGGTTCGAATCCCTGGGGGGCAGCCAATAGCATCAAGATTCTGTGCGATCCCTTCGTTCCTTCGAATCGCGCCCTCTTGCGCAAGTGCTGCCGTGGCTTGTGCAGACCCGGGTGCATGCCGTGCTTTCGGCCCGTTGCGGCTCATCGACCCACGGTCGTTGCTCGCGAATGGATATGAGCGCGGATCTCCGAGATAACCTAAGTATCAGCCAATCAATTCTTATGTAATGACTTTTGTGCGGATTTCATGCTAAGTTTTCAGGGCAGAAGCAGCGATGCGACCCCGTGGCCTTGGCAGGGCCAGTGGGGTATAGTGGCAGTAATTCCCGGAGGGCGGCGCGTTGGAGAGTTTCCTGAACACAAGTCAATTCCTCAAGAACAGGCCGATGCCTGGTCCAGAGGTCAGGCCTGTTTCCGTTTCTGAGACGGGGGTTCGCGAGTCCATTCTCGAGGACATTGCGCTGAAGAACCTGTACCTTTCCGGCCCGTTCACGGTGCTTGAACTGGCTGAGCAGATGAAGGTCAGCTTCGATGTCGCAAACGAGCTGTTCAGCCGGCTGCGCTC
>JAJXXG010000391.1 GCA_021781255.1 Acidobacteriota bacterium | reverse complement strand
TTGGAACTCTGCCTGATGGGCCAATGTCATCTGCCGCATGCCGTGATCTTCTCCCCAACTCCACATTACCCGCGACAGATGTGCATTGGGGAGTTCTTCAGAGGTTCCCCAGGACCGGCAGCCGATTGAGCTACTGAAGCCCCGTTTGCAGCACATATCCGGTGATAACATTCGACGAGCTTCGCGGAGACCGACTCGCCGCACTCCAGGGTAGACTTAAGCTCAAGATCAATCCGACCTGAATCTTAGGTTTTCGTCCGAACCCATTGGACAAGCCCCACGGAACACCTTCATGAGAAACCGTGTACTCTCTTCGCGCCGCTGTCGTTTGGGTTTGACCTGTGTCTCTTTGCTTGCAGTTTCGTTGATGGCATTGACCTCTTCAACCCCGTCCAAGGCGCAGAATGTCGCGGCACATCCCAGTTGGCCTGGTCCTGGGCAACTGTTCGTTGGAACCTGTTATCAGCCGGTCGATCGCACTCCGGAAGAAATTGATCACGACATTGCCATCATGAAGCGTGCTGGATTCAACGCGGTCCGCATGGGAGATCTTTCGTGGGATTCCTTCGAGCCCGAGCAGGGGAAATTCACCTTTGACTGGTTCGACAGCGTCATGGACAAAATGCACGCCGCAGGAATCCGCGTCATTCTGGACATCCCCGGGCTGCCGGCGCCCATTTGGCTGCATCACGCACACCCGGGCGTCGACATCGTCGCACAGAATGGCACCCGCCTGCCTCCCGCCGAAAGATACATGGATAACATCAGCGATCCGGATTACGTGCGCGAGGTCAGCATTATGGCCGACGCTCTCACGAAACACTACGCCCATCATCCCGCCGTGATTGCGATCGGGTACGACAACGAAATCGGCAATGGTTTCATGTCCTACTCCGAGAGCGATCGGCAGCGGTTCATCACATGGCTGAAAAGTAAGTATGGAACGATTGCCGAGCTAAACAAGGCCTGGGCCACACAAAGATGGTCGCGACGGCTGAACAGCTTTGAAGATGTTGATCTGCCTCTAGCGGAGGGTCCCGGTCCATCGGAACGCTACCTCGATCTGCACCGCTACTGGTCAGATGTGACGGTAGAACGCCTCAAGGAGCTCGATACCATCCGGCGGCGGAACATGCCGGACACTCCCTCGATCTCGAATCTCTGGGACACCGCATCGCGGCGGGGCTTCGATTATCTCTCCACCTACAAGGCATACGTGTCGTACGGTGCCGAGGGGTTCTATCCCGGCGACCCGATCAGCGGCGCATTCGGCGCGTTGATGACGAAAGGCGCCCTACCAACTCCCATCTGGTTCAACGAGTTCACCGCGGGCGGTGGGGGATACTACGGTACACCGGGGCACAGCCGAATGTACGCCTATCTGGGCCTCATGATGGGTGCCCAAGGCATTCTCGCCTGGACCTTCAACAGCCATCTGGGAGGCGAAGAGCAGGCGCTCTTCGGACTCGTGGACCACGACGGAACTCCCTCATGGAAGGTGGATGAGTTTGCGCGGATCGGCTCAGAATTCAAGCAGCTCTCGAAATATGGGTTTCCTCGTTACACGCACCCGGAAGTCGCCATTGCGTATTCGTTCGACTCCTTCATCGACTCTCACCCCAACGGACCTTCCAGCACAACGCTGCAATACTTCAAGCCGTCCTACACCGATCAGGTGCAGAGCGCGTTTGAGCCGTTCTTCCGTGAGAACATTGACACGGCCATCATCAACATCGGGCATGAGGACCTTGCGCCGTACAAGCTTATCGTCGTGCCGGCCGATTACGTGATGGATGAGGCCAGCGCGAATGCGCTTCGCGAGTACGTAAACAATGGTGGCACGGTTCTCATGACGGCGCTTTCAGCCAAAGTGGACGAGCAAGGCCAATGGTTCAACACCCCGCTGCCGGGCCGCCTCAGCGATGTGTTCGGGCTGAAGACCAACGCGTTCTACGACTCGCCGGCACTGAGGTTCGATCTGGAAGGGGAGTCGATCGAGACCAACGTACGTCGGTATGAGGTACTGGTGCCCTCAACTGCCACAGTGCTCGCAACCTTCACCAACGTTGCGGGCCATTCGCCCGCACTCACCCTCAATCGGTCCGGTAAAGGGAAGGCCCTATACCTCGCAATGGAGTCGAATGTCACAGCTATGGCACCGGTTGAATCAAAGGTGCTTCGGCTCGCGGGCGTTCAGAGTGGCCCTGCGACGCCTGAGGGCGTGTATGCCAGGGTGGTTGAAGGCCGCACACTCTACGTAAACACCACCGGTGAACAGAAAGAGATATCAGTGGATGGCTCCAAACGAGGGATTCTGACCAATCGTCTCTATAACGGGTCTGTGATCCTGGGACCGCTGGAAGCGGATCTGGTTCAGTGACGAAAGAAAGCGACGTGGCGAGCTCAGGCGACCTGCGCCAGCCACGTTCAGGTCAAAATGAAAACGCGTACATCGACGAACAAAGTCGACTCAACACTCGTTCCCTATCTCGTTTTCACCGAGAGGTTATCGACGGCCGGCAAACATCTGTGGGCTTGGTGGATCGTTATGCCAGGGTCACCTTGATAGCAGCAGCGTAATCAACCGCCGGTCGGTAGTTCTTTGGCAATTCCACTCGGAGCGCTTGTGGTTGTTGAATCCAGTCGAGTCTTGCGTCGGTTCCCAGAAGTTGAACACGGGCTATTTTGCCGGGGCTTGTTGTGGAGGATGACCCAAGCGATTGCACAAGGATCGGCTCCGATGGCCAGCCGAGGGCGATGGCGTACACGACCGTATTCGCTTTGTTGCGCGTGAAGCGGATATCTTTCTCGCCGAGTTTGTTCACGCTCTCTCCCTGGAAGGAGCCGGCCTTCACCATATTGGGCCCTTCGCCGGAGATCTTCCAGGGGCGCGTCTCGTAGATGGCTTCGCCATTGACCTCCATCCAGGAGGTGATGCGGTCGAGAATTGCGACTTCCTTGCTGTCGATGGTGCCGTCGGGCCTTCCGGGCACATTGAGGATGAAGGTGCCGTTCTTGCTGACGGTGTCGATGAGCCAGTGGATCACATCGCGCGGATTCAGGTAGCCGCCAAACTCTCCCGGCTTTTCATATAGGTAGCGGAGATAGTGCCAGCCGCCGATGCAGGTCTCAGACTGCCAGGGGTACTTCATGATCTCGGCGGTCAATCCGCGCTCGTAGTCGGCGACCACGGCTTTGGCGAGGCCATCGGGGACGTCTTTGACGTTGAGGACGGCTTGGAGGTTGCCGCCGTTCTTCCCGAGGCTATTGTTATAGAAGTAAGAGCCGATGTTCATGCCACCCCAGCCGAGCGGCAGCAGTGAGTCGTCGAAGTAGAGAAGATCGGGATTGTGCTGATCGATCAGGTCGCGGGTGCGGTCGTAGAAGTTCTTGACATAGGAGACATCTGGCAGGGTATCGCCTGGGTGCTTGACGCCATAGAGCCGTTGCGGATTGAGACCCTGCCACCACTGGCCTTTGCCGTCCGCTTCCGTGAGATGCCCGTCGTAGGGAACGCCGGCAAGGGGGCCGGATTTGTCCGCGCCGTGCGACGGCTGGAACCACCACCAGTTGCGTGCCTGGTGAACGGTGACACCGAACCGGAGGCCCTGCTTTCGCGCCGCGGCGGCCCAGGTGCCGACTACATCGCGGTGTGGCCCATAGGCCGCTGCATTCCACGGATGGTGCTTCGAATTCCAGGCGTCGAAGTTGTCGTGATGATTGGCGAGGGCAACGAACATCCGTGCGCCCGCTTTTTTATAGCGCGTGATGAGTTCGTCAGGTTCCCAATTGAGCAGGGTCCATTGCGCACAGAGGTCCTTGTAGCCGAAGCGAGATGCGGGGCCGTAGTGGGCGAGGTGGTAGTTGTACTGGCGTTGTCCCTCAACGTACATGTTGCGCGCGTACCAGTCGCCGGCTTCGGGAACGCACTGCGGAGTCCAGTGCGCCCATATCCCGAATTTCGCATCGCGGTACCACTCGGGCGCTTCGTAGTCGAGAAGGGAATCCCATGTGGGCTTGAACGGGCCTTCTCCGGCGAGGTTGGGAATAGGAGCTTGCAGAGGCACGTCGTCCCACATTTCTACCGGGTGATGCAGCGGAGTTGGATTGTAGTTCCAGGCCGGCTGCTGCCAGTTGGATTCGTCGAGTTTTGTTTCGACGATCTTGCCATCGCTCACCTTATAGAAGACTCGTTTCTCCGGCGGCAGGGCGCAGAACTCAGCGTAGTCCCGCGTGTAGCGGTTGAAGCCCTGCGGAATTTCGGACTGGGCCGGGGAAGCCGGTTGGGCGCTGGATGGCAGAGCTTTCAATGCCGCAGTTGCGGCGAGTAGCTTGCAGAATTCTCTTCGCTCCATCGGTGCTCCTGTTCGGTTGCCGTTCAGATGAGAAACATGTTTCTCAAAACCGTCTCGACCGGCAGCAGGCAATCTTTGGCATGGTAATTCAGGATCGTGCTGATATAAAGCGATTTATTGCTCTTGTCCGAAGTTTCGTTTATCTCGTATAGTCGATGCGTTCGCAACGCGCCCGCGAAAGTGCATGCGGACGACGAGCGACTGAGGCTTGCAGCGATGAATCGAAGATACGGCCGTGCGGTTGTGGCGATCGCAGCGATGTTGATTGCGGAGTTCTGCGCGTTCGCACAACCCACCCCCGGGCAGGGGGCGCAGGCGGCGGGTGCGAAGGCGCTTCCGTTTTTGAGTCCGATCTTCGGCGACAATATGGTGCTGCAGCGAGGCAGGGCTGACGCGATCTGGGGCTGGGCTGAGCCGGGAGAAAGCGTTCGCGTCGAGATCGGGGACAAAATTGCGACGGGAGTTGCGGGGCCGGATCGCCGCTGGCAGGTGAAGATTGAGCCTCCAGTTACTGCGGGTCCTTATACGGTGAGGATCTCCGGACATCAGACACTCGAGCTGCACGACGTGATGGTGGGCGATGTGTGGCTGTGCGGCGGGCAGTCCAACATGGGGCTGCCGCTGCGGTTCACGAAGAATGCGGACGAGGAGATCAAAGCAGCGAATTACCCGGCGATTCGATTCTTCACGGTGAATGGGCATCCGGCTTATCGCCACGTGGATGTGATTGAAGGCAAGTGGCAGGTGGTATCGCCGGAGACAGCGAGCTGGGTGTCGGCGGTGGCCTACTACTTTGCGCGAAGAGTGCAGAAGGATATTCACATTCCCATAGGGCTGGTGGTTGATGCGGTTGGAGGGACGCCGGCCGAGTCGTGGACGAGCGAGGCGGCACTTCGGCCGCTCCACGATTTCGATGTTCCGCTTGCCGAACTAGATCGGCTGAAGAGTGAGAATGCTCCCGAATACGGCAACTACGTGATGCACTGGTACGACCAGTACGATGTTGGGCAGAAGAATCACTGGGCCGCGCCGGAGTTGGATGACTCGGGTTGGAAGTCGGTGCCGGTGCCGGGCGGATTTGCCGAACTCGGAGTGCCGGAGACGCCGGCGCTTGTCTGGTTCCGGAAACAGATCACGCTACCTGATCCGCTGCCAAAGGTGGCTGCGCAACCAAATCCGGCGCCGGGGCCGTTTCCGCGGAGCGGCTACACCCTGTCGCTTGGAGAAATCGAGCGGATGGATACGGCTTACGTGAACGGCACCGAGGTAGGTGGAAGTGCTTGGGTAGAGAATCCGCGAACGTATTTCATCCGCGAGGGGCTTCTGAAGCCGGGCCCGAACGTCATCGCGATTCGTGTGCTGAAGACAAAGCCGGATGGGGGATTTCTTTCGACGCCGGAAGAACTCAATCTGACTCTTCCGGATGGGGCAAAGATTCCGCTTTCCGGACAGTGGAAGGCGAAGCTCAGCGTTGATGCGCGACCGCCGCAGCCGCTGCCTATTGCATATGAGAACTGGCCGGTGATGCCGACTGTTCTGTATGAGGGGATGCTGGCGCCGATATCGCCGCTCTCGATCACTGGAGCGATCTGGTACCAGGGCGAGCAGAACTCGCCACGCGGTTATCAGTACCGCAAGATTCTTTCGGCGATGATCGCGGACTGGCGGGCGCTTTTCGGACAGGGAGATTTTCCGTTCTACATCGTGAGCCTGCCGGCCTTCACGAAACACAGCGACGTTCCTGTGAATGGAGATGACTGGACGGAGTTGCGCGAGTCCCAGGCGATCACGACCGCTACCGTTCCGAACTCGTGCCTTGCGGTGACGATCGATACGGGCGAGGCGGACAACATTCACGCGAAGGACAAAGAGCCGGTGGGCGATCGGCTTGCGCTTTGCGCGCTGGCGAGGCACTACAGCGAGAAGGTTGTTTACTCCGGGCCTACGCTGGAGTCGGTTGAACGAGTTCCGGGCGCGATCCGCTTGCATTTTGCGCACACAGATGGAGGGCTCGTCATGAAGGGCGATAAGCTGGGAGAATTTTCCATTGCCGGAGATGACCGCAAATGGTATTGGGCTGACGCGCACATCGAGCGAGATACGATTGTGGTCTCGTCTCCGTCGGTGCCGCAGCCGACTCAGGTTCGCTATGCGTGGCAGTCGAATCCTGCAGCCACACTTTTCAACGGCGCGGGACTGCCCGCAGTACCGTTCCGCACAGATGACTGGCCTGGCAAGACAGAGGGGGGCAGGCCTTACTGAGGACGCAGTAGAGCATCGACAGATGTCTCTTCAACCATGAAGTAGGCAGGCTAAGAAGTTGTGGAACATCGGAGGCACACAAGGTCAATGAACTTACGCGTTGCAGTCCTTACTATGGCACTTTGTGCTGGATGCGCGGCAGCCGCCCAGAGTAGCGAAGCACCCGCGCCGCAAACAATTATGGCGAATATCGATACGGCGCAAACTGCGCCGTCAGTTTCAAAGTACGTGTTTGGCATGTTCATCGAGCACATCGGCAAGACGATGTACGGTCCTCTCTGGGCAGAGATGCTCGATGACCGAAAGTTCTACTTTCCAATCAACTCCGGCGAAGCGGAACCGAAACAACAGCGGCGCGGGTTTCCTGGCATGGAGATGCGCAAGTGGCGTCCTGTAGGTCCTGATGCAGACATTGTTATGGACGGCGAGAATCCATTTTCCGGCGACCACAGTCCGCGTGTTCAGCTCGACGCCGCAACTCCGCATGGAATTCGGCAGTCAGGCCTGGCCCTGGTAAAAGGCAAACAGTACGTGGGCCACATCTGGCTGCGCGGAACCCCGGGCAGCAAGGTTAAGGTGGCGTTGATTTGGGGCGCGAATAGCAAGGATTGCCAGACCGTCTCGATTTCGGCCGTCAGCCCCGCGTATCGGAAGTACGCCCTCCATTTCACTGCTCCGGTAAATGCCAGCGATGCTGCGCTCGAGATCGTCGGCACGGGCAGCGGTAGCTTCCATATCGGCACCGTCTCGCTGATGCCGGCCGACAACATCGATGGCTTCCGGCCGGACACGATCGCACTGCTGCGCCAGATCAAGTCGGGTTTCTGGAGATTCGGCGGGAAATACACTTCGAACTACTCCTGGTATGACGCGATTGGCGATCGCGACCGGCGTCCTTCGGACTGGGACTATGCGTGGAACCAGATGCAGACCAACGATATCGGCCCGGACGAGTTCGCAGAGTTCTGCAAGCTAATTGGCGTGGAACCTTACATCAGCGTCAACGCGGGCCTTGGTGATTCGCATTCTGCGGCGCAGGAAGTGGAATACCTGAATGGCGCAGAGAGCACTCCAATGGGAGCACTGCGCGCGAAGAACGGCCATCCTGCACCGTATCACGTCAAGTACTGGAACATTGGCAATGAGCCGTGGGGTTCGTGGCAGATCGGCCGCACCGATCTGAAGTACTTCATGCTCAAACACAATGACTTCGCCAGGGCGATGCGCAAGGTCGATCCGTCCATAATTCTGATTGCCTCAGGCGAGATGCTGGAGGATGGACAGGTGCCGGGCGAGCTGCGGTCGAAGTACGTTGGCAATCTGGCAGGCGCCTATGGCAGCGATTTCGACTGGACCGGCAGATTCCTGAAAGACTGCTGGGGGAACTTCGACGGTATCGCTGAGCACTGGTATGCGCGGCCGGGTCAACGCTACAACGTGGAAAGGGCCAAGAACCTGCCTGCCGACAAGCCCAACGATGATGCGTTCGACAAAATCGATCAAACGACATTGGAGTACGCCCGCTACCCCGCGAACATCGTGCGGTCCAAAGCTGAAGAGTGGGAGGGCTATCAGCAGCGCTTCCCGGCGATGCTGCAAAAGAAGATCTTCCTCTCCATTGACGAGTACGCATATTTTGGCCGCAACTTTGGCCGCGCGGCCGATCTGAAACAGGCTCTGGCGTACGGCATGCTCTTCAACGAGATGCTGCGTCACACCGACTTTCTCACCATGGCGGCGCACACTATGGGCACATCGACTCTGGACTTCAACCGCACAGCGTCCACATTGAACACGCTTGGGCTCGTTTTCAAGATGTACAGCAATAGCTTTCCGGAGTCGATCCCTGTCGAAGTGTCGGGGAACTCGCCACAGCCTGCGGCAAAGTATCCGCCGGCACCGGACCAACCCAGGGTCAGTTCCGGCAGCCCCACCTATCCGCTTGATATGTTTGCGGCGCTATCTTCGGATCACAAGTTCCTCTTCGTTGCCGTCGTGAATGCGACGGATGCGCCGCAGACGCTCGACTTGAAGGTTGCGGGTGAGGATCTCTCGGGACCTTCGACATTGTGGCAGTTGACCGGAAAGAGCCTCGATGCGATGGACCGGGTTGGCCAAGCTCCAGAGGTCAAGATCCAGCAAACCACACTCGGCAGTGCCCCGCACGCGCTGTCGGTCGCTCCCATTAGCGTAAACATCTACCGGTTTCCGGTAACCAAAACGGCGCAGTAGAGGGGTCGCGGTCTCGCAGTAGGCCCCGACTCGATCACAACCAATGAAGCTGCTTTCGAAACCGAAAAGGAAACCGCAATGTCGAAAACGACAGCCGAAAATCGCGTTCTTTTGAGTCGACGCGAAGCATTGAAACTTTCTGCCACCGCCGGAGTTGCCGCTGCGATCGCGACACCGGCTCACGCCTCCGACAGTATCAAGACCGGAGTCCACCAGCAGCAGCCGCCGTTGTGCTCCACGCCCCACTCGGCAGTTGCCAACACGAAATACGGCAAAGTGCGCGGCTTCGTGTCAGGGGATGTCTTCACCTTCAAGGGCGTTCCGTATGGCCAGGATACCGGCGGGGAACATCGCTGGCTCCCAGCCATGCCTCCTGTGCCGTGGGAGGGTGAATACCCCGCGCTCATCTACGGAGCCAATTGTCCGCAGCACCTGCACGATTGGCACAGCCAGGAGCAG
>JAJXXG010000497.1 GCA_021781255.1 Acidobacteriota bacterium | reverse complement strand
CCCGAAGGCGCCCACATCCGCCCCTTTGCGCAGCGATTTCTGAATGGGCGCGTAGGAGAGGGCCTGCATCACGGTTGCGGGCCCGGCCGAGTACAGCAGGTTGCCCTGCGAATCGAAAACAGCCAACGCCAGTGCCCCGGTCTGCGCCTTGTCCCGCGCAACCACGGCCGAAAGAGCGGACATGTCTCCGGCGGCCAGGGCTTGCTCCAGCGAGGGCTGAATGCTCACGCCCATCCACCTTGACCGCCGCTCCAGTTCCTGGCGCAGAAAGTGCTTATGAGCTAACACCTCAAAATAAGTGGAAGCTACGGAAACAAGCGTCACGCAGGCGATGAGCGCGAGGATCAGGCGTAGTCGAAATAAGTGCATAATTGTCCCCCGCTTTCCCTTATTAGATGCGCGTTTACTGCGCGCTGTCGAGAGCTAAGTGCTCATATGGCTTGTATCTTTATTGTTTTCATGCGGATACATGAGATTAATTTCCGGCGCGTCTGCTTCGCGCGCGGCGGGAGTTTGTTGTTGCCGCGCAGCGGCAAAGCATGCCTTCCCGGGCAAAAACTGCCGCGCCATGCGCTATCCTGTGCATGAGAGCAACAGTCTCTCCATCCTGTATTGCGCGGCCTGGAAAACGAATGGCGATAGAGACGATTGACAGAACCGCCAAACATATCGTGCTCACCGTGCAGGACTACTCCCTGTTCGCGTTTCGTGCCGTCATGAACCTTGTTCGTCCGCCCATTTACTGGTCTGACTTCCTCATTCAGTCGGACATCATCGGCGTTGGATCCACTTCCATTGTGGTGCTCGCCGGGTTCTTTACCGGCGGCGTTCTGGCCCTGCAATCGGCCGCCACGCTATCAGCCTTTGGGGCCACGGCCGTCACGGGCCGCTTTGTCAGCATGTCGATGATCCGCGAGCTGGGTCCAGTGCTGACCGGCGTGATGGTGTCGGGGCGGAACGCCTCGTCCATGGCCAGCGAACTGGGATCGATGGTGGTGACTGAGCAGATTGACGCCATGCGCGCCCTGGGCGTGGACCCGCTGCGCAAACTGGTGACTCCGCGCATCTTCGCCTGCCTCTCGATGCTGTTCTTTCTCACCATTCTGGCCGACTTCTGCGGACTGCTGGGCGGCGCGGCCGTTACCGTTTTCATGAATCACCAGAACGGCACCCAGTACTTCTCCATGGCGTATGAGTATCTGCGCTACCCGGACATTCTGCAGGGTCTGGTGAAGCCGCTCATCTTCGGCTACATCATCGCCTCGATCGGCTGCTTCTATGGCATGCGGACAACAGGCGGAACGCAGGGCGTGGGCCGCTCCACCATCCAGGCCGTGGTCACCTCCTCAGTGCTCATCATTTTTGTCGACTTCCTTGTCAGCCAGGTGATGATCGCACTCTTCAGCCGATGACTACGACTCCGACAATCGCGCCCCAGGTGCCGCCGAAAGCGGGGAACGCCGGACCAGCCCTGGTTTTCCGCAATGTCTCCATCGCTTTTGCGGGGCCTCCGGTGCTTGAGGACGTCAGCTTCAGCATCGGATCGAACGAGACGCGCATCCTGCTGGGGCCTGCCGGGGTGGGCAAGAGCGTGCTGCTCAAGCTGGCCAACGGCCTGCTGTGCCCTGACTCAGGCAGCGTCGAGCTCTTCGGCGAAGAAATTTCCCACATGCGCGAAGAGAAGCTCTTCGCCCTGCGCACGCGCACGGGGATGGTGTTCCAGGAAGGCGCGCTGTTTGATTCGCTCACCGTTCGAGACAACGTTGCCTATCAGCTGATTCAGGAGCGCGTTTCCGACGAGGAAATCGACAGCCGCGTGCGCGAAGCGCTGCGCTTTGTGGGCCTGGAAGAGACATTCAACCTGCTGCCCAGCAGCCTTTCAGGCGGAATGCGCCGTCGCGTCGCCATTGCCCGCGCGCTGATTCACAAGCCGGAACTGCTGCTCTACGATTCGCCCACGGCCGGCCTCGACCCCGTCACCTCCACCACCATCATCGAACTCATCGTGAAGCAGCGCGACGTCTATCACACGCCCTCGCTGATGGTGACTCACCGGCTGCAGGATGCCTTCACCATGAGCTCGCATCGCTTTAACGAAGCCGAGGGCCGCATGTCGCCCTTGCCCAAGGGCGAGACCGATCCCAATACCACCTACCTGATGCTGGCTGAGGGCCGCCTTATCTTTGATGGCTCGCTCAGCGACCTGGTCAGAAGCCAGGATCCATTTGTGCGCGAATTTCTGGAGTAGCCCTTCCCGCTCATCCGCCTCAACTCCACGTCTCTGCAACCACAGTGCTACTCGATACAATGAAGAGAGCCGGCATGGCATTTGCCGATGGGCGAAACAGCCCCGAACGAAGGATGAGCATGGCAAGGTCACGTACGTTCCTTATGCTTATGCTGATGCTGGTGTTGCTTTTTCCGGCCGGCAGGCATGCGGCCGCGTATTCCCTGCTGACGCATGAACAGCTCATTGACCTGACCTGGCGGGACTCGATTGTTCCCCTGCTGCTGAGCTATTATCCGGAACTGACGCCCGAGGATCTGGAACAGGCTCGCGCTTATGCATACGGCGGATGCGTCATTCAGGACATCGGCTACTACCCATTCGGCGATGAGGCTTTCTCAAACCTGACGCATTACGTGCGTTCGGGCGACTTCGTCGTCAGCCTCTTCCGCAATGCGCAGAACGCGAATGAGCTCGCCTTTGCCGCCGGCGCTCTCTCCCACTACCTGGGAGACGCAATCGGGCACTCCGTCGCCACAAATCGCGCCGTCCCTGTCGAGTTCCCAAAGCTGCGCAAAAAGTACGGCCCCGTGGTCAGCTACGCCGAAGGAAGGCGCCAGCACGTTCAGACAGAGTTTGCGTTTGACATCGACGAAATCGCGCATCACCGCGTTGCGCCCATCCGCTACCTCAGGCACATCGGGTTCAGGGTGCCCATCCACCAGCTCGCACTCGCGTACTACCAGACATACGGGATCACCGAAACCTTTTCCATTGCGAAAGGCCGCCGCTTCAACGTTGCCGGATATCGCTTCGCGGCGCGCGCCTTTATCCCCCGCATCGCCTATGCCGTCACCCTGTTGCATCGCAGTAAGGAGCCCGTGGAGCCCGTTTCGCCGGAGATTGCGGAGATTGAAAAAGAGGCCGCCGGGGTCGCCGCTGAAAATCACTGGGACCGCTATCGCCACAATGCGGGCATCGGCACGTTTGCCCTGGCCGGTCTGCTGTTTGTGCTGCCCAAGGTCGGTCCGCTGAAGCTCGTCGCCGTGAAAGGCCCCTCGGCAGCCACTGAAGCCGACTACATGCACAGCGTGGCGCTTTCGATTGCGGCCATGCGCCAGATGATCGCCCGCTTTACTCCGCCCTCGACAGAGTCCGCCGCCGCGCAACGCGGGACCATCGCGGTGAACACTCAGCCGGCAGACGCGCCCGCAAACGAGGACCGGACATATCCCGTATGGCTGCCGCGGCATCCGCTTCCCAATCGCGACCTGGACACGGGCAATGTAGTGCAGCCCGGCGGATACCCGCTGACGGACTCGACCTACGCCCGCCTCCTTCACCGCCTCACGCGGCATCCCCTGCAGCCGATTCCCCCGGGCATCAAGGAAGACATTCTGGCCTATTACGCGCATCCCGATCTGCCCATTACGACCAGGAAAATTCCTGAAGAATGGGCGCAGGTGCAGGCCGACCTGGTGCAACTTGGCCACATGCCCATCAGCACGGAACCGGCTCCCTACCCCACCTATGGCGAAGATGTGGACGGCGCGCAATAGGCCCCGGCAGACTGCCGGGCCTTCGGCTTTCCTTACTCCTCCGCAATCTGCTAGCCTTGCAGTTTCGGGTTTCCCCGGAAACGGCAGGTATACGTATGGGCTTCAAATTTCAAGGCGTTGATTTTCTCAATCTCGATTCATTCTTCAACGAAGACGAGCTGCTGGTGCGGCGCACGGCGCGCGAGTTCGTCGATGACAACCTGATTCCCATCATCGAGGAGTGCTACCGCACGGAGCGTTTTCCGCGCGAACTGGTGCCGATGATGGGCGAACTGGGCTTCTTCGGGGCCAGCCTCGAAGGCTACGGCTGCGCCGGCATGTCCAACATCGAGTACGGACTCGTGATGCAGGAGCTGGAGCGCGGCGACTCCGGCCTGCGCAGCTTTGTCAGCGTGCAGTCCGCGCTGGTCATGTATCCCATCTACACCTTCGGCTCAGACGAGCAGAAGAACACCTGGCTGCCCGGCCTCGCCAAAGGCGAGAAAATCGGCTGCTTTGGCCTCACCGAGCCCGGCTTTGGCTCCAACCCCGGCGGCATGACCACCACCGCGCGCAAGGTGGGGAATGAGTACATCCTCAACGGCGAAAAGATGTGGATCACCTCCGGCAACGTCGCCGACATCGCCATCATCTGGGCCAAGGTCGAAAACGAGGACGGCCGCGTACGCGGCTTCCTTGTCGAGACAGACCGTCCCGGCTTCCGCGCCGACGAGGTGCATGGCAAGTGGTCGCTGCGCGCCTCCGTCACTAGCGGCCTCACGCTGCAGGATGTCCGCATTCCCGAAGCCAACCTGCTGCCCGGCACCGGCGGCCTCAAGAGTCCGCTGATGTGCCTGAACCGGGCCCGCTACGGCATCAGCTGGGGCGCAATCGGCGCTGCCATGTCCTGCTATGACACGGCCCTGCAGTATGCACAGACCCGGAAGCAGTTTCGCAATCAGCCCATCGCCAGCCATCAGCTCATCCAGGAAAAGCTGGTGTGGATGGTGAGCGAAATCTCCAAGGGGCAACTGCTCTCATTGCATGTGGGCCGGTTGAAGGACGCAGGCAGGGAAGGCTTTCAGCACATCTCCATGGCCAAGCGCAACAATGTGTGGATGGCGCTGGAGTGCGCGCGCATGGCCCGCGACATCCTCGGCGCAAACGGCATCACCGAGGACTACCCCATCATGCGCCACATGATGAATCTGGAATCGGTGAAGACCTATGAGGGCACGCACGACATTCATGCGCTCGTCATCGGCCAGCACATCACCGGCATCGCCGCGTACTAGACGGCAAGGGCCGCGCCGAACCATTGCGCGGCCCCCCGTCTTTCCCGCCGCTCATCCGCACGCTCCGGTTCTTTCCACGCGCATCGCGCTCGCTGGGTGCGTGAGCGCCGCCATCAACGCGGCCACATCTCCAATGCCCTGTCCCAGCACAGCGGGCGCAAGTTCGCAGGCGGCGGCGGCCTGCGGCAGTGCTTCGGCGGCAATCACCTTGCGCGCCGGGCCCAGAATCAGTTCCCCTAGCGCGACACCGAGCGAGCCGAGCACAATGACCTGCGGATTCAACGCATCGATCAGCAACGCCAGCCCGCGGCCCATCCACTTGCCCGATTCTTCGGCTATTTGCAATGCATCGAGATCGCCCGCCAGCATCGCCTCCACGAGCGTGCGGATGGGCGAAGCCGAACTCCAGTGCGCGGGAAACATCTGAGCGGCGAGCTCGACCATGCCCGCGCCCGAGGCAAACGACTCCCACGAGCCGCGCTTGCCAAAGCCCAGCGGTCCATCCTCGGCCAGCCGCCAGTGGCCAATCTCGCCCGCCGTATCGCTGGCTCCGCGCACAAGTTGCCCGTTGATGATGAAGCCCCCGCCAACGCCTGTGCCAAAGGTGAGGAAGATGAGATGTCTGAGGTCGTGGCGATTCCTGCCTACACCAAAATAAAACTCGGCCAGCGCTCCGGCGTTTCCGTCATGCTCAATAAAAACAGGGATGCCGGGAAAGGCCTCCATCAGCCGCGCCTTGAGCGGCACATTGTGCCAGCCGGGCAGGTGAGGCGGATCCAGCAGAAAGCCTTCCTCTATTTTGAGTGGACCGCCCACGGAAACGCTGATCGCGGCGATCGTTCTGCCACTGCGATCGGCGGCATCCATCAGGGTGTTTGCGGCGGCAACTATTGAGGGAAAGGTAACGGAGAAAGGTTCAGCCGCGTCCGTCGCCATCTCCACGCGCTGCACGATGCGGCCATCTTGCGTGCCCTCGACGCAGGCAGTCTTCGTTCCGCCAATGTCAAGGCCAAGGATGGTGCGCTGGTGAGATGAAGGCGATTGCATGGGCGATGGCGTGACCGCGTGGCCTGAGCGGATTGTATCAATCGGAGTGTGGCGGCATGGGTACCTTCGGGCGTTTGAGCTTACAAAGGGGTCTCGTAACCGTTCCGATTGCGCAGCACCTGATGCAGCGAGATATTTTGAAGACCTGGGGTAGAGCACAGGATCTTCATGCGCTCATCCTCGGGCTGCACCTGACGAGGATTGGGGCGTACTATTTGCGCCCGAGGAGGCTCATTGTGCCATCTTGTTCGGAGGCATTTTCTTCCGGCCTTTCTCCGAAACGGTCCACGTGCGCGCGTTCTAACAATGCCCGGTTCGTGACAGTTTCCGCGATAGCCATGACCATGCAGGGGACGGCTACTGCAACAACGAAAGGCGGCATATTTCTTCCGCTCGCCGTAAGCCACCATCCAGAGAGATGCGGCTTGATTCTGAACGCGACGGTCTCGAATGCGACCAACAATGTTAGAAATACCGCGTGACGGTTGAGAAGGCGCGGATATTGACTCACTACAACAGGGCACGTGAAGAGGTAGGGTCGTATTCCGCTTCGATTCTTGGCGAATCCATAAAGCAAAACAGCCGACGTGTAACTCACCACCGAAGCAAGCTGCTTCCCATAGGCTGTATCACCCAGCAAGAAAAATAGGATGCTCCCGCCGGCAAGCCCGGCTGTAAACAGGAATGCGAACGCAAGGAAACGTGGCCCGGAAAACGTGCTCTCCGCGCTGCATGGGTCGGCGGTCCATTCTTCATTGCGAGTCATTGCGCCCATATTACATCCTGCGATGGTTTGTGCACTACATTCTCATCGACATCGCTGCCCCGGCGTCTTACCTTTATGGCATGACATGCCAATCATTGCTACTCGTGCTCTTTGCCGCCACCACTCTCTCTATCGCCCAGCAGCCTGCCACCGTGCCGGTTGTGTTGCACGCGGCGCGGCTGCTTGATGTAGCGACCGGCCAGATTCTTGCGCCGGGTGAGGTGCTGGTAGTGGGCGAGCGCATCCGCGCCGTGGGCACATCGGTCGAGCATCCGCAGGGAGCGCGCGAGATCGACCTGGGCGACACAACGCTGCTGCCGGGGCTGATTGATGCGCATGTGCATCTGTTTCTGCATCCCGGAGCCGAAGACCTGCAGACGGTGGTCGAGTCCGTCCCATGGCGGGCGATTCTCGCCGAGCAGGCCGCCAAAGCAGACCTGCTCGCGGGCTTTACCGCCGAACGCGACATGGGCACGGAGGGCGCGGGCTCAGCCGATACAGCGGTACGCAACGCAATCAATCAGGGCATCATTCCCGGGCCGCGGCTGCGCATCAGCGGGAACGCGATTGACATTCTTGGCGGCCACGAAGACGCCAGGGGCTACAACCCCGCGCAGCACGTACTGTCGAACGCGGACTATGCCAACTCCGCCGAGCAGATTGTTGAAGTCATGCGCGAGCAGCACAAGGAGGGCTCGGACTTCGCCAAGATTTACGAGACCGGCCCCGACCGCATGATCGATGGCATTCTGCACACGCCCTACCAGTACACGGCGGAGCAACTCACAGCGGCAGTTGAAGAGGCGCGGCGCATGGGCACCACCGTCGGCGTGCATGCCATGGGTGAGCCCGGCACGCTCTACGCCGCGCAAGCGGGCGTTGCCTCCATTGATCACGCGACGCAGTTGAGCGATGAGACCATTCGCCTGATGAAGCAAAAGGGGATCTTCGCGGTGCCAACTTTCTCCATCTTCGACTACTTCGCTTCCCATCGCGAATCGCAGGATCAGGCTGCCGGTGAAGCGGCACTGCTCGACTACAAAATTGCCGAGTTCAAGAAGCAGGTGGCGGCGGGCGTTCCCTTTGCCGTGGGCTCGGACGTAGGGCCGTTTCCGCACGGCACGCAGGCGCGCGAGCTAACCTTGATGGTCCGCTACGGAATGACGCCGCTGGCCGTGCTGCAGGCCGACATGATCAATGGCGCAAAGCTGCTGGGCTGGGCGGGGCAGATCGGCGAGTTGAAGGCGGGCTACTTTGCCGACATCATCGCCGTACCTGGCAATCCGCTGGAAGACGTGAGCGTGGTGGAACACGTGAAGTTTGTGATGAAGGACGGCGCGGTGGTGCGGCAGTAAGCGGGCCTTTATTCTGCTGTGCAATCGGCACAGGCCGGTCGAACGGCCATATCCTGCGGAGTGATGCGCCGGAAGGAGAAGTGGAGATGCGACGAGTTTGGATTGGATGGGGCGTAAGTGGCCTGCTGACCGCTTTCAATTTGCTTGATGCTCTGGGCAAATTTGCCAAACCTCAACCCGTGATTGCAGCGTTTGTCCGAACCGGATGGCCCGTCGAACTCTCCGTTCTGATAGGAGCCATTCTTCTCGCCTGCACCGTGCTTTATTTGATTCCGAAGACCGCAGTGCTGGGAGCGGTGCTGCTGACGGGTTATCTGGGCGGCGCGGTGGCGACCAACCTGCGGCTGGAGAATCCCTGGTTCACGAATACGCTTTTCCCGGTGTATTTCGGCGTACTCATCTGGGTAGGAGTCTGGCTGCGAGCGGAGAAACTTCGGGAAGTGTTTCCTCTAGTCCGATAGATGGTCCACTCCATGCAGGCGCTGGAAAATCCGTAATGCCGTTCGGTGTTAAACGGCAATCGTGAAGCTGTCTTCACTGCGCGTCACCGCGTGGTAGAGCGTGTCGCGCTCCACGGGCACGCGGCCTGCCTCGGTGATGAGGCGGCACAGCTCCTTGCGCGTCATGCCCTGCGGCGTGGTGGCTCCGGCGTCGTGGTAGATTTTCTCTTCGACCACGGTGCCGTCGAGGTCATCGGCGCCGAAGCGCAACGCGATTTGTGCGATCTTCGGCGTGAGCATCTGCCAGTAGGCCTTGATGTGCGGGAAGTTGTCGAGCAGCAGGCGGCTGACGGCAATCTGGCGGATGTCAGTAAGGCCAGTGGTCACGGGCAGGTGGTCCAGCGGCGTGTTCTCCGGGTGAAAAGCCAGCGGAATGAAGGTCTGGAAGCCGCCGGTCTCGTCCTGCACTTCACGCAGTTTGAGCAGGTGATCGACACGATCCTCGTCG
The DNA here is from genome assembly GCA_021781255.1 of Acidobacteriota bacterium. The sequence continues at coordinate 145 of JAJXXG010000497.1, read as the reverse complement.
CTCTCGATGTGTCCATAGAGCATGGTTGCGTTGGACTTGAAACCCATTTTGTGGGCCAGGCGCGCCGTCTCCAGCCACTCGCTGCCGTCAATCTTGTGGTCGCAGATGATGGAGCGCACGCGGGCGGAAAAGATCTCGGCCCCGC
>JAJXXG010000455.1 GCA_021781255.1 Acidobacteriota bacterium | reverse complement strand
CATTTACACGCTCATTCAAATGAGCACCTACGGCGCGATTTTTTATCTTCCCGCTGAGATATCGGCGCTGATGCACAGGCCCGCCGGCCTCCAGGTCGGACTGGTTTCGGCCATTCCGTGGATATGTGCGCTCGTTGCCGTGTATGGTCTGCCGCGCGCGGCAGACAGGTGGAATGCGCATCGCGGCCTGGCTGCTCTCACCCTCCTGATTGCAGGGTGCGCCAGCTTCGCATTCCCCACGGCAGGGCCGCTTATGGGGCTCGTCGCGCTTTCCATCGCCGTCTCCGGCTTCATCGCAGTGCAGCCGCTTTTCTGGACGTTCCCCACAAGCTATCTGGCAGACCGAGCCGCGGCTGGCGGAATCGCCCTGATCGGCATGGGCAATCTGGGCGGATTCCTCGCGCCCAACGTAAAGGTCTGGACCGATGAATATTTTCGCTCCCCGAGGGCAGGGCTGTATCTGCTCGCAGGATTCACGGTGCTGAACGCCGGCTTGATCGCAGTCGTTAAAAATCGCAGACCACCGGGCACGAAGCAATAGCGCATGGGCGTGGGCTCCGCCGACGCGCGCAAGTAGAACGCAATGGCTTCGAGATTCCGCGTCTATCCATGCAAGACAAGGGCGGCCAACCTGGAATGGTTGACCGCCCTTTGTGTTGCTCTCTCGCGCTTCAGCCTATGGCTGGTAATTCACCTGCGTCTGTGCGGAGTTGCCGTTTGCGTCCATCGCTGTTATCTGCCAGTTGTAAATCGTGCTCGTCGTCAGGCTGCCAACGCTTGGCGTGCTGCCGCCTCCCGTTGGGTCAGTGCCCCAGACAATTGAAGTGATCGTGCTGTCAAATCCATTCGTGTTGGAGTTGTTGCCCGGTATCTGCCAGATCGAATTGCCGCTGTTATCCCAGAGGTTGAACTGGTAGATGTAACTGCTGGCGCTGGCGGGATCGGTCCAGGTGAACGTCGGCGTCGTGCTGGTGCTGCTCGTTCCCTGGGGTGCAAGGCTGGTGGCGAACGCGTCGAGCACGGCGCTCACTGTAGTCGTCAATGTCTCGGACGTTCCGTCGCTGTACGTTACCAGCAACGAGTAGGCATCGCTCGTGGTTGGCCGGTCGCCGTTGACGCCGACATAGTAGTCAAACTGCGAAGTCCCGCATTGATTGCATGTGGCAATGTCCAGCGGGTTGACGACATTGGGGCCAGCGGTCAGCGTGGCGGCGACGGGCAGTTTGTTGCCTTCTCTCACAGTGAAGCTGAGGTTGTAGCCGGTATTGGTACCGGACGTGGATATCTGCTGGTTGTGCTGCGTGGTGACTGTGGCCTTGCTTCCAGCGCTGGGCAACGTCAAATTCAACGTCGTATTGCCGGAGACGCTTGTTGCGTTGGATCTGCCTCCCTCATGCGTGTTCGTAATGTCCCCGGGATCTATCAGACCGTCGTTGTTCTGGTCGATAATCCCGAAGAAGTAATACGTGGACCCGGTGGGCACTTGAACCGAATAAGCCTGCGGGCTTATCGGGCTGGCGATGGGATCCGCATACACGTTACCCGTTTTTTGATCGTAGAAGCCGACATACAGCGGCCCGGTCGCCGTTCCTGTAAAGGTCACCGTGCCGGAAACAGTGTTGCCGCCGGTGGGCGCTCCAATCGTGATGGGGCCAACGGTTGCGGACCAGCCGCTGGTCGAGCTGCCGGCCACGCCCTCCGCGCGGAAGTACAGGCTGGAGCCATTGCTCAGCCCGTTCACGAACCAGATGTTCGCTCCGCCTGTGCCCGTCGCCGCGAGCGTCTTGCTGCCGGTGACGGAGCTGAATGTCGAGCTGGTGCTCCATTGCAAGGTATAGGAAGTTGCCATTTCCACGCCGTTGCTGTCCGTGATGGGATTGAAATTGAGGAAGACTCCTCCGCTGATTGGGCTTCCGTTTTTCAGTGTCGGCCCCGTGGAAAGCGTCACCGCTGCCGGATCGGCCATGGTGATTGCCGCGCTGGTCACGTTGGCGGTGCCCACAGAAACCGAGGCGGATCCGGACGGGTCGTTCGTATTGGTCGCGCCGAAGCCGAGGGTGTCCATTCCAGCCGCCAGGGTGTAGCTGCCCGGCGGTACTCCGCGAATGGTGAAGGAACCCGGAGCGGCAATTGACGTCCCGGTCGAGTTGTTGCCCGAGCAGGTGGTGCTGTTCAGCGCCAGATACACCCTGCCTGTCTGCGATCCCGAATAGCTCACCGTGCCGGACACCGTGTAACCCAACGCGACCTGGAAGTTTTGCCCGGTCAAGGCCGTGTTGTTCACCGTGACGCTCTGCGTCGCGGGATAGAACACGGAACTCGGTCCCGCAATCGACGGAGTGATGGTGTACGTGCCGTTGGGAATGGCGGCGAACGAATAGTTTCCGCTGCCGTCAGTGGTTGTGGTTTGAACGGGATTTGTGTTGATGCTCACCGTGATCGTGGGCACCGTCCCGCCGCTTCCGCAGAAGTTGCTGAGATTGACTTGGCCGCTTACCTGGGAGCCCGCGCTGTTGACCGTGATGGAGTAGCTGTCAGGGCCGGCCGTGGTGTTGGTGCTGTCTTTCACCGCGACGTTCGACAGTGTCACTGAGGTGGTCGTGGTCGGTGTTCCGCCGATGCTCAGCGTGTTGCCGCCGGTGTTGGTGGCGCTCAGGCCATTCGACAGAGCCAGCGGCGTCCCGGTGACCGTAACGCCGTTGATGGTCCACGTGTACGGGCCCACGCCGCCCGCAGCGTTGATTGACCCACTGTAGGACTGGTTAACGGTCCCCGACGGCAGGGACCCGGGGGTCGTTGAAGGCAATGTCAGCGGCGCATACACCACGATCGTCAACGAAGACGTTGCCGTGTTGCTGCCTGAATCCGTGACCTGCACGGTAAAGCTGGCTGTTCCGGTGCTTGCCGGGGTTCCCGAGATGACGCCGGTGTTGGACACCGCCAGGTTGACGGCGGCCAGGCTGCTTGCTCCAGCGGTCACGCTCCAGGTGTAACCCGTTCCCGTGCCGCCTGCAGCCGCCAGTGATTGCGAATAGGCCATGCCGGTGTAGGCCGAGGGCAGACTCGTCGTCGTAACAGTCAGTGCAGCGTAGACGGTCACGGAGAGTGTGGCAGAAGCCGTGTGACTGGCCGAGTCTGTCACCGTCGCGGTAAAGGTTGCTGTCCCGGCCGTAGGCGTGGCCCCGGCTAGAACGCCTGCGCTGGAGACGCTCAGGCCGACTGCCGCTAGGCTGGTTGAGCCTGCTGGATTCACTGACCAGGCGTAGCCCGTCCCCGTGCCGCCGGTCGCCGCCAGCGTTTGCGAATACGCCACGCCAACGGTGCCGGATGGCAGTGTGGTGGTGCTGACCGCCAGGGTCGGCTGTACGGTCAGGGAGAAGGTGCCTGAAGCCGTGTTCGAAGCCGAATCCGTGACCGTGATGACGATGCTGAAGGTCCCGGAGGCGGTGGGCGTTCCAGAGATTGCTCCCGCGCTGGAGAGACTCATCCCCGCGGGCAGTGTCGATCCGCCGGCCGCCGCCCAGCTCCACGAGTATCCGGTGCCCGTGCCTCCCGTGGCCGCCATCGCGGCGCCGGGGTAGGCCGTGCCCTGGTAGACCAAGGGAAGTGTGCTCGCGGTGGTGATGGTGACTCCCGCGTTGATGGTCAGCGAGAAGGTTGCGCTCGCCGTGTTCGATACTGAATCCGTCACCGTGATGGAGAAGCTGGTCGTGCCAGCCGTCGTCGGTTTGCCGCTGAGCACGCCACCCGATGAGAGGGTCAGGCCGCCGGGCAGCGTTGACCCGCCGGTCACCGACCATGTGTAGCCAGTGCCTGAACCGCCCGTCGCCGCCAGCGCCTGCGAATAGTTGGAGCCGGCGTAGCCGACCGGCAGCGTGGTTCCCGTGGTGATGCTCACCGCCGCGTTGACGGTGATGGAGAACGTGCCGGTGCCGGTATTCGAAGCCGAATCCGTCACCGTCACGCTGAAGCTTGTGGCGCCAGCCGTTGTCGGCTTGCCGGAGAGAACGCCGGACGTGGAAAGGCTCAGGCCCGCTGGCAACGAAGAGCCGCCGCTCACCGCCCAGGTGTAGCCGGTTCCCGAGCCGCCTGTGGCCGCCAGCGTTGTGGACGTATAGTTCGATCCTACATAGCCCACCGGCAGCGTTGCGGCAGTAACCGCCAGGACCGGATAGCTGACCTTGAGGGAGTAGCTCTGGGTTCCTGAGTCGCCAAAGGCGTCGGCCGCCTTGACGGTGATAGGGAAGGTGCCGACAACGGTCGGCGTTCCGGAAATAACGCCCGCTGGAGAAAGGCTCAGTCCCGTTGGCAGCGGGCCGCTGGCCAGCGTGTAAGTCAATGTGCCGGCCCCGCCCGTGGCAGCCACGGAGGCGCTATAGGCTGCTTTGTATGTGGCCCCCGCCAGCGATGCGCCGGCAAATGCGATTGCTGGCGCAGGATTGATGGTCAGGCTCAACGCCTTGGTCGCCGTCAGGGCTGTCGCCGCGCCGGAATCGGTCAGTTGGAAGGTCAGGTTCAACGTACCGGCGTCGGCAGCCATCGGCGTTCCAGAGAGCACGCCGCCGGACGAGAGCGTCAAGCTTGCCGGCAGAGTGCCGCTGGTCAGGCTCCACTTGTAAGGCGTGATGCCGCCCGAGCCGGCCAGCGTGGCCGAGTAGGATGTGCCAACCGTGGCCGCGGCCAGAGAACTGGTCGTGACCGACGGCGCAGCCGGAACCGTAATTGAGATCGGCGAGGTCTTGGACGCGTCCGCCACCGAGGTCGCCGTCACTGTCACCGCCAGAGACGAGCTCGATGCGGCGGGTGCAGTGTAGGTCGCCGAGCTGGATGTCTGATTGGAAAGCGTTCCGCCGCCGCTCACGCTCCACGTCACTCCGGCGGCATTCTTGTCGTTGGCCACGGTGGCGGTCAGCTTCACCGAGTCCGTCGCATCAACTGTTGCAGAGGCCGCGGTCACGGAAACGCTCAGCGGCGCGGAGCTTCCTCCGCAGCCGGTCAGTCCCAGCCCCATCCCTACGAAGACCAAACAGGTAAGAAGCCACAGAGAATTCCACACCCGCTGCCCAAACATCGCTCTTTGCATCGACAATGCCTCCGGAATTCTGGGGCCTTGGGTAGTTCTCGTGAACTACACCATCGGCACACAGTTGTTCTGCTTGTTAACGCGCAATCCGGCCGGAAAAGCCGCCAGCAAAATGTGCTGTGATTCCCTGAAAGTTGTAGAAACGGCAACAGCCTCAGCCCGGATGCCTTGACAGTTGCGGGGACGCGCAGTGTAACAATGTGCTTAAAATTGCGCTACAAGTTTGTCGCACCTAAAAGGGACCATGGAACTGAGATCCGAGGGATGGGGTCAGGTCAAGGAGCTCTTTCAAGCCATGCTTGAAGTTGAGCCCGCATCCCGGCGTCTCATTCTGGACGGGAAACAGCTTCCACCCGAGCTACGAAGAGTCGTAGAGGAACTGCTGGAGGCGCACGAAGACGCCGGCTCCTTCATGGACCAGCAAGCCGCGGTGACGCCGTTCTCCGCCTCCCAGCACAGCCGTCTTGCCTCGAACACCGTCCTGGTGGACCGCTTTCAGGTGCTGCAGTTTCTAGCCTGTGGCGGCATGGGCGAGGTCTATGAAGCCGAAGACCTTGAACTGCAAATGCGCGTCGCGCTCAAAGTTGTTCGTCCTGAAATTGCCGATTATCCCGGCGCGATGAGCCGCTTCAAGCGCGAAGTCCATCTGGCCAGGCAGGTCACGCACCCTCACGTCTGCCGCATCTTCGACCTGTTCAGGCATCGGAGCCCCGAAGGCGGCGATGTGATCTTCCTCAGCATGGAATTGCTGCGCGGCCAGACGCTTGCGGACCGGTTGAAGCAGAGCGGAAGGCTGAGTTCGAACGAGGCGGTGACCATTATTCACCAGCTTGCCTCCGCGCTCGATGCGGCGCACTCTGCCGGCATTCTGCACCGCGACCTGAAGCCCGGCAACATCATGCTGGAGCCGGGGCGAGCCGGCGATGTCCGCGCCGTGATTACCGACTTCGGCATGGCCTGGAGCCTGGACGCAGCCTCAGACCCGCCCCTTACGCGCACGGGTCAGTTCGCGTTTGGCACGCCGGATTACATGTCTCCCGAGCAGATTGAAGGCAAGGACCTCACGCCCGCTTCCGATATTTACTCCCTCGGGCTGGTGATCTATCAAATGATTACCGGGGCGAGGGCATTCGGAGGCGAGACGCCTCTGCTTTCGGTCCTGCGGCGTTTGACCGAGTCGCCACCTCCTCCAAGCAGGGTTCTGCCCCAGCTCGACCGCAATTGGGACAGCATCGTTTCGCGGTGTCTCGAACAGGACCCCACGCACAGGTTTGCTTCCGCCTCCAGTCTGGCGGCGGCGCTGGACAAAAACATTGCTCCGCTCCTGCGCGACCGCCCCCGCGCCCGGTGGACCATGATTGCATCCCGGTTCTCGTCGCACCAGGCGGCGGGCTTGTATTTGCTCGCGGCCGCACTGGCGCTGGCTCTGGCCGGCGCTGGCGTTGCGTACGTGCGCATCTACAGAAGGCCGGCAAGAAGAGACAGCCTCACTCTCGTCCTGGCTGACTTCGTAAATACGACGGGTGAGCCGGTCTTTGACCACACGCTGAATGCAGCCTTGTTTGCAAAGCTGCAACAATCGCCGTTCTATGACTTGATGCCGGACGCCGAAGTCCGCCTCGGCCTCCGCTACCTGGGCGTGTCCGGCGATGGGCGCCTGACCAAGAATCTCGCCCGGCAAGTTTGCCTGCGTGAAGGCGGCCAGGTAGTCCTCCAGGGAACAATTGCCGCGACAGGCAACGGCTACCATCTTGGCCTCCGTGCCTACAACTGCGCTACGGGCGATCCGATCGCCGACGAGGAGGTTGCTGTTGGAGCGCGCGAGTCGGCCTTGACGGCCCTGGACCAGACCGCGGAAGCGATGCGTGCAAAGCTGGGCGAATCGGCCGGTTCGATTCGCCAGTACGATGTCGCCCTGGAGGATGCGTCGACCTCGTCGTTGGAGGCGCTCACTGCGTATGCGCAAGGCCTGAAGCTGACAAATGAAAAGGGGCAGATGGCCGCGGAGCCTGACTTTCTCCGCGCCGTGAACATCGATCCCGAGTTCGCCATCGCCTACGCCCGTCTCTCTTCCATCTATGCAGACATGGGCGAGTCGGGGCATGCCCGCCAGTCCGCGATTGAGGCCTACGAACGCCGTAGCCGCACATCGGAGTGGGAGCGCTTTTTCATTCTCTCCTGCTATTACGCCTTTGCCACCGGCGAGTTGGACAAGGAAATGCAGACCTATCGGGAGTGGGGCCGCATCTATCCCCACGACACAGTGTGGCCTACGGGCCTGATGTATGACTATTCCTACTTCGGCCAGTTCGACAAGGCTGCCGAAATGGAGCGGCGGCAGATGCAGAATGCCCCGGAGACAGCAGCCGCCTACGGCAACCTTGCGCAGATTTATCTCGCCATGGAGCGTCCCGACGAAGCTGGCGCCATTCTCGACCAGGCGGACCAGGCGCACCTGCACGAGATCAACCTCGACTGGGAGCGTTACATGCTTGCCTTTTACAACAACAACAAGGCGGGAATGGATGCCGTTCTTGCGCACGCCGGAGCCTATCCGGGCCTGGAAGAGTCGCTGCTCACAAAGCAGGCCATGACGGAGGCGTATTTCGGACGCATGCAAGCGGCGCGCGCCTGCACACAAAAAGCCGTCAAGGCAGCGCTCAGTGACGGTGACACCGAGACAGCTTCCCTTGCGCAGGCGCAACTTGCCCTGTGGGAGGCGGAGTTTGGCATGACCGCCGCCGCGCGCTCCGGCACACTGCAAGCGCCGGACGCCAAACTGCGCAACGGGAGCAGGGACGTGCAGATTGTCGCGGCCCTGGCTGCCGCCACTGCGGGAGACGAGCAGCAGGCGCAGGCATCCATCGCGCGCCTTCAGAAGGCCTTTCCTCTCGATACCCTGCTGCATCAATACTGGCTTCCTGTGATTGAGGCCCGTATGGCCTTGCGCCAGGGCAGGCCGGCAAGGGCAATCAAGCTCCTCGAGAGCACCACCCCGTATGAAACCGGGCTGATGGACCCGCTGCCCAGCATGTATCCGGTGTTTGTGCGCGCGCAGGCGCACCTGGCCGCTGGTGAAGGCGTCCAGGCAGCGGCCGATTTCCGGCAGGTGCTGGCGCATCGCGGACTGGTGTCAAACTGCCCCATCGGCGCGCTCGCGCAGTTGGGCCTGGCCCGCGCGCTGTCCATGCTGCGCGACCAGGAAGGCAGCCGCCTGGCGTACAGAGACCTGCTGGTACTATGGAGGGGAGCTGATCCTGCGCTTGAGACGCCGCGCAAGGCTGCCGCCGAATGGCGCGGCCTGCACTAGCCGTCATCCAATCCCGGGTGGAGTTGTTGCATTGGAGACGCCCTCAACTGAAGTCACGGCCCTGCTGGCGCGATTGTCCGGCGGCGACAAGAGCGTAATCGAGCGCCTCATGCCCCTGGTCTACGATGAGCTGCATCGCCGCGCGTCGAACTACATGCGTGGCGAACGCTCCGATCACACGCTGCAGCCCACCGCCCTCGTCCACGAAACCTACCTGAAGCTCGTCGAGCAGCGCGAACCGAACTTCAGGAACCGCGCGCACTTTTTCGCCGTTGCCGCGCATCTCATGCGTCGTATCCTCATCGATCATGCGCGCACCCACCTCAGTTCCAGGCGCGGCGGTGGGCAGTCCATCATCCCAATCGAAGATTCTCTGCACCTTCGCACCGATACCCCGGTCGGCATGCTCGCCGTCGATGATGCCCTCCGCAGACTGGCGACGTTCGATTCCCGCCAGGAGCAAATCGTCGAAATGCGATTTTTTGGCGGACTGAGAGTGGAAGAGATTGCAGAGGTCCTGGGCATTTCCACCCGCACCGTTGAACGCGAATGGACCATGGCGCGGGCATGGCTTTACACACAGCTCAGAGAACAGCGAGCCGAATCCTGAAGTCAGGATTTGCGGCAACAAGTCCTTCAATTGTCCCATGCATACTTCGAGCCATGATGCGCGCTCTGTTTTACGGCAATGGGGAAGCACACGAAGTCGATGCTCTTTCCGATCGTAAGTGGGAACGGGCCACTGATCTTTTTGTATATCGCTTTTGCAGCGTATCTGCGATCAGGACCGCAGGAATGGCCAGCAGCGCGGTCAGGTAGCCTGCCAGGCTTGGCGGCGCATGCCCCAGCAGTTTCGCAAGCGGGGAGATATAGAGGATGCAGGCCAGCAGGATCGCTTCGCAAAAGATGGCGACAATGATATAGCGATTTGAAAGCCAGCCGA
>JAJXXG010000179.1 GCA_021781255.1 Acidobacteriota bacterium | reverse complement strand
GAAGATCGAGCCCAGAGAGCCGTTTGGCATTCCCAGCGGGCCGAACAGCACCTTGGTGCCGGCGTAGGTGGAGGCCAGCATGTTTTTTACCACGTCGCCCGCCCACGCCATGGCCTCTTCGCCCCAACTGAAGCGCAGCACCAGGAAGGCGAAGCAGACTTGCAGGCCGAGTCCCCAGGCGACGGTGCGCCAGCGAATGCGCCGGCGGTCGGTGGAGAAAAGCCATGCGGCCCCGAGTACAGCCAGAATTCCCAAGATGCCTGTGAATCTACCCAAGGCGGTTGCCTCCTGAAAGCAGTAGTCAGTGATCAGTGGTCAGTGTATGCGACGGAAACCGCCCAGTCCTACTGCGGCCCTGATCGCCGATCCCAAACCTGAAGTTGAAAAATGATAACCGATCCACCACGGATCTCTGATCACTGACCACTGCCTCTCAGATGCTTCTCCGCCTCATCCCGCGTAAACACGCGGCTCACCAGCGGCACCACTGCTTGGGGCGGACTCTTGGAGAAGTGAATTGCTTCTCTAAGAAGCGCCTCGGGCTCCGCCAGCTTCTCCGCATTTGTCGCGTAGATCGTAGCCAGCGGCTGACCGCACACCACACGCGCGCCGCGCCGCGCATGGAACAGAATACCGGCGTGCGGGTCTACCTTTTCCCCGGTTTTCTCGCGCCCCGCTCCGGTGCGCTGCACCGCCCAGCCCAGCGCGGTTGTATCCATCTCGGCAATGTATCCGCTCTCCCAGGCCTCGACCACCAGTGTCGCGCCGGGCTTGTGGAACGCCGCTGGATCGTCGAAGACGCTCGCGTCGCCGCCCTGCGCTCTGATCATCGCGAAGAAGGCGCGCAGTGCGGAGCCATCCATCAAAGCCGATTCGGCGCGCTTGCGCCCGCCTTCCGGCGTCTCCGCTTGTCCGCCCAAATGAATCATCCATCCGGCCAGAATCAGGGACAGCTCACGCAAGTCGAAATTCGTTTCGGAACTCCGCGCCGGCCGCGCACCGCGCAGCAAATCGACAGCCTCGACCAGCTCGATCCAATTACCGGCGGCGCGCCCCAGCGGCTGGCCCATGTCGGTCAGCAGCGCCACCGTGCGCGTGCCCGCAGCCTCGGCCGTGGCCACCATCAGCGCCGCCAGGAACTCGCAGTCTTCCGCCTTGCGCAGGAATGCGCCCGAGCCGGTCTTCACGTCCAGCACCAGCGCGTCAAGCCCTGCAGCCAGTTTCTTGCTCAATATCGAAGCGCAGATCAGGCCCGTATTCTCGACCGTTCCCGTGCGGTCGCGCAGCGCATAAAGCACGCGATCGGCGGGCGCCAGTTCGCGAGTCTGGCCAATGATCGACGCGCCGCATTTCTCGAGTACTGCCTCAAACTCGGCGAGCGTGAGTGCGGTGCGGTAGCCGGGAATCGCCTCCAGCTTGTCGAGCGTTCCACCGGTGTGGCCCAGCGCGCGGCCGCTAATCATGGGCACGGCCACGCCGCAGGCCTCCGCCAGCGGCGCGACGAGAAAACTGGTTTTGTCGCCCACTCCACCCGAGGAGTGCTTGTCCACTGCCCGCTTGCCCAGCCGCGCCGGAGAGAACTTTTCGCCCGAGTCACGCATGGCCAGCGTCAGCGCGCTCGTTTCGTTCAGCGAAAGGCCGCGAATCCACGCCGCCATCAACCAGGCGGCAAGCTGGTCTGCCGGAATCGAGCCATCCGCCGCGCCGCGCGCCACAAATTCGATTTCGCGCGCGTCCATCGCGCCGCCGTCGCGCTTCCTGCGGATGATGTCGATCATGTGGAGCGGAGCAGCGGCGGGCGATTCAGTCCGAATTCGGTCGGTCTGCTTCATGGAATCAGTGCCTTATTTCAATTTCATCTCGAACCCCAGCGGCAGCACCTCGCTGAAGGCCATGGTGCGTACGCCATCCGCCATCGGAAACGCCACCGGGGCGTCGGGCAGAATGAATTCAGCGAGCACCTGCCTGCAGGCGCCGCAGGGTGGACTGGCCGCGCCATTCAGATTTGCAATGGCCACGGCGGCGATCCGAATCTCTGGTCCGAATTGGGAAACCGCCCGCACCAGCGCCGCCCGCTCCGCGCAAATCGTCAGCCCGAAACTCACGTTTTCAACATTTGTCCCTGTAACGATTTCGCCGTTGGTGAGCTGGAGCGCGGCACCCACCCGGAACTTTGAGTAGGGGGCATAGGAGTGCTGCGCGGCCTTCCGTGCCCGTTCGAGCAGGTCTTCAAGCGCCGGCGAGGTTAGGTTTGTCATGAAGAACGCTTCCCCCAACACGCGAATGCGGTGAGGATTAGAGGCTAAAGCATTTCATCGCCGGATGTATACCCTTTGTCATCAAACTGTCGCACTATTCCGTATTCCTATTCCACACTCTCTGTTCCCTGTTTTGCTCAAATTGATGGCCAATTTCCCCAATGAGTCTTCAAGGTGGGTGCGGAGTTCAACGCGGACCTCCTGCGCGGCATATTTTCTCAATGCCAGGCTGTCAGGCAGTCACGCTGAAGCAGGAGCAGGAGGATTGAATTCATCCATGCGCTCCAGGAGCCAATCCCGCACGCCAGCGGCAAGATAAAAGCGCGGAGAAAGAAGATCATCATCTTCCCTGACCACCCCTTCCGCAACTGCGACGGAGTGGAGAGCGGTACCGGGGTAGATTCGCAGTCCCACTGTGACTTTCAGCGTGCTGAGATGCAACGAGTCGGCAAATGCAAGGCTCTCCTCTACGGATTCTCGCGTCTCTCCCGGTGCACCGAGCAATACGAATCCATGCCGCTTTATGCCCACCGCAGAAAACATTGCAGAAATGGCTTTCACTTCAGCGCAGTTGAATCGCTTGTTGAGTTGTTTCAGGATTGGTTCCGACCCGCTTTCGAACCCAAGGCTCACCTCAGTACAACCTGCCTCCGCCATTAATTGCGCTAACTCCTCATCCACCCATTTCGGGTAGACGATGGCCCACCAATCGATGCCGAGCCCTGCCTGGATCATCTTGCGGCAAAGATCCTTGGCGTACTCAGGCGGAAGGTTGAAGGTATTGTCGACGAAGTGGAAACTGCGAAATCCCCGGGCACGCATCTGTAAGAGCCAACTGACAATGGATTCTGTTGACCGCTTCCGAAATATCCTGCCATCGATCGCGCTGGTTGAACAGTAAATGCAATCGAGCGGACATCCACGTCTGCTCTGGACAGGAATCCGCGCTTCCCTGCCGAAAAACTCCGACCAGTAGCTGGGTCGGGGCAGCGGAAAACCATCAAGGTTCGACAGAAAAGCCGGGGTTGTACAAGTTCCGTTGCGCAGGTAGGTTCCGGGAGGCGGGGATCCCTGCGCGCCTCGCTCGATCCAGTTCAGCAAGGCAGGGAAGGCCATCTCGCCTTCGCCCTTGATTCCCATATCGGCCTGCAAGTACGTAAGCGCTGGTTCGGGAAATACGCTATAGCCTGCTCCACCCAGGACTACAGGAGCCGAGGAAACGCGACGGCAGGCGGCCACGGATTCCTGTAGCGAAGCCAACAAAAAGCGCGGGCGCTGCATGTTCTGGTCATCGATGTTCCTGACCGAAATACCAATGACGTCTGGACGGAATTCGAGAACCGTTTCTTTGATCCGGACTCCCTGCTCGCCACTGGTTACATGGGGCAAGAAACGTACGTTATGACCGGCTCTCTCTGTAGCTGCAGCAACGCAAGCGAGACCGATCGGCAACGGAGCAGCAGCCTTGCCCGATTCATCCACTACAGAGATGAGCAGCACTCTCACTTGCCTATGCCCTCGAATCGGGAGCAAACATGGAACGCCAATCAAAATAGGCATCCAGAAATTGCAAGTCCCGCCGTCATTGAAGGCCCGCCCAAGGCTCGGATCAGTGATTTCTATCACGCGACTTGCAAGATCGAATAGAATCCAGCTCACGGGCGCTCTTGCGCCACCTTCTATACTGAACCCACCATGCCTCAGCAGTCCCCAACCCCCGTCCGCATCCGTTCCCAAGCCCTGCAGCAGCGCGCGGAGCGCTACTTTCCCGGCGGAGTCAATTCGCCCGTCCGCGCCTTTCGCGCCGTGGGTGGCGCACCGCCCTTCATTGATCGCGCTGAAGGCGCGTACCTCTACGATGCTGACGGGAACCGATCCATCGACTACTTCGGCTCCTGGGGCCCTATGATTCTGGGCCATGCCTTCCCGCCGGTGGTCGAGGCCATCGAGCGTGCTGCGCGCAACTCCGCCAGCTTCGGCGCCTCCACGGCTGCCGAGGCCGACCTGGCCGAGCGCATTGCCGCGTGCTATCCGGCCATCGAAAAAATGCGCTTCGTCAGCTCGGGGACTGAGGCGACAATGTCTGCCATCCGGCTGGCCCGCGCCGCCACCGGCCGCAAACTCATCGTCAAATTCGAAGGCTGCTACCACGGCCACGCCGACGGACTGCTGGTGAAAGCCGGCTCAGGCGTAGCGACTTTTGGGATTCCGGGATCGGCCGGCGTGCCTGACGAAATCGCCCATCTCACGCTTGCTTTGCCATACAACGATCTTGCCGCCCTAGAAGCCGCCTTCGCCGCCCATCCCGGCCAGATCGCCGCCATCATCGTCGAGCCTATCGTCGGCAATGCCGGCTGCATACCGCCGGCCGAGGGGTATCTGGCCGGCCTGCGCGCTCTCACTGCCAGCCACGGCTCTTTGTTCATCGTCGACGAAGTGATGACCGGATTCCGCGTGGCTCTGGGCGGAGCGTGCCAGCTTTATGCGCTCGATCCCGACATTGTGACGCTTGGAAAGATCATCGGCGGCGGTCTTCCCGTGGGCGTCTTCGGCGGCAAACTCCGATTCATGGACCTGCTTGCGCCTCTGGGGCCGGTGTACCAGGCTGGAACCTTGAGCGGCAATCCGCTGGCCATGGCCGCTGGGCTGGCCACGATCAGCTATCTACAAGCCCACGCCGACGAAGTCTATTCGCAACTCGAAGCCACATCGAAGGCCGTGGCCGAAGGCGTGGCCGCCGAAGCCGCCCGCGCCGGCGTTTCGCTGACCACCAATCGCGTCGGCTCTATGTGGACCTGGTTCTTTACTCCCGGTCCCGTCACGAACTACGAGCAGGCAGCCCACTCGGATACCGCTGCTTTCGGCCGCTTCCACCGCGCGATGCTTGATCGCGGCATCTGGCTGCCGCCGTCGCAGTTTGAAGCGGCGTTCATCTCAGCAGCGCACGGCGACGCGGAGGTTCGGGAGACAATTGAGGCAGCGCGGGAAGCCTTTCAGTCTATTTCTGTCAGATGAGTCCACGGCGCACTCAAGCCCACGCATCGACGGTTACGAACCGGTGTGTCGATTTGAATCGCTCGATGAGCATTCTCGCAGCAGTTACCGAAGGCTCGCGGTTCGCGGCCGGATCCTGGTGACCGCCGTCGTGAAGCACAATGTTTGCCGCGCGGCCGCGCCTCCGCCGCTCCTCGATCTTCTTGGTCAGCTGGTCCGCAATCTCCTCCGCTGAAGGCTCTTTCCAATCGGAGGTCATCACGTTCCACAGCACCGGCATCAACCCCAGCTCGCGCGCAATGCGAAACACTGCCGGCCGCCGCGCTCCGAATGGCGGACGGAAAAACTTCGGCTTCGCGCCCGTCATCTGCCGCAGTATCTCGTTGGTCCGTGTCAGCTCCTCACGAATCCGTCCCGCAGAGCTCCACGCCAGATTCGGATGCGACCACGAGTGATTTCCGATCAGGTGACCCTCCGCTGCAATCCGCCGCACCAGCAAAGGCTGCGCCTCGGCGCGGCTGCCCAGCAGAAAGAACGTCGCCCGCACCTGGTGGCGCGCCAAAACGTCCAGCAGCCTCGGCGTCCACGTTGCGTTGGGTCCGTCGTCGAAGGTGAGCGCCAGTTCGCCCGGCCGCTTTGGCGCCACAAGCGCCTTGCCGAAGATGCGCGAAGCGGGCCACATGGCCGCATAGGCGTAAGCGCCCACAGCCAGCCCTGCGCAGGCCGCCGCGCCCAATCCGGCGTAAACCTCTGTAGAGGGAGATATCATGCTGCTTTCCAGTATGGGGCGGTGTACAGGACGCGGGCAAACAGCACTCGCCCGATCAGATCAACTACGCCGGCATCTTTCCGCCGCCGCTCCGCTCCGCGCGCATTGCGCCCAGGTTTGCGGCAGCCTGTATGCGCTGCCTGGCGCGCTGCTCGCTCGAGCGCCGCGCCTGCCGCCACGTCATCATCGACGTAACGCCATAGTTCCACACCGCCGAGAAGAGCAGGCCGCTGATGGCCGCCAGCACCCACGGCACGCCGTGATGGAATGCCTCAGTCGCGATGGACACGTTCGCCGCGACGCCGAGCCCGCAAGCCAGGCAGAACGTCAGCAGCCCGCCGAAGAACTTCCATCCGCGGAGCCGCCGGTCACGGTAGGTCAGGGAGTTGTTCAGGACAAAATTCAGAATCATCACGGTGAATGTCGTGAGGGTTTGACCAACTGCAAAGCTGAGCCCGGCAACCTGCAGCAGCGCGCGCAATATCAGCAGATGAACGCCCACGCCCAACGCGCCCACCATGCCGAAGAGCACAAAGCGCACGTTTACCAGGTCGCCGAAGTGCTTGTCTACGAGCAACTCGAAGTACTCGAGGCCGACCATGATGTCCAGCTTGCTTTCGCCGTGCTCGCGCTGCCTGAAGCGGTAAGCCACCTCGCCGATGCGGAGCCCTGGACCCGCCGAGAGCACGATATCCAGCAGAATTTTGAAGCCGATGGCCGAAAGCCGGTGCGCAAACCGCTCGAACGCCGCAAAACGCACCATGAAGAAACCGCTCATGGGATCGCTCAGCGGATGTTCCGCGCCCATCAGGCTGAAGCGTTTGCCCAGTTTGCTCAGCTTTACACGCCACGCGGCAAACTCTCCCATGCTGCCGCCGGCTATATACCGCGAACCCACAACCAGGTCCAGGTCCTCTTCGCGAATGCGGCGCAGCATCTCCGGCAGAATGCTCTCGTCGTGCTGCAGGTCCGCGTCCATCACTGCAACATAAGGCGCTGACGCGGCCAGAATTCCCTCAATGGATGCTGACGACAACCCACGCCTGCCAATCCGATGCAGCACGCGCACATTGTCGCGCTGCTCGGCTACGCGGCGCACTGCGTCGGCGGTGCCGTCGGGCGAGTCGTCATCCACAAAAATCACTTCGTAATGAATGCGGCCAAGCGCCTTTTCGAGGCGCTCGACCAGCGGGCCTACGTTCTCTCTCTCGTTAAATGTAGGCAGCACAATCGCCAGATCGTAGGCCATTGTTTTCTCCGCGGAGCCGGAGCTTTGCCAGGGCCGCCCGGCGAACTGCCCAACCCACAGCTCTGATTCCTCATCCCTTATAGCACTTCAGGAGCCTGTAGAGTTCATCCCGGTATCCGCTTTCGCACCTTTGCCGCCCGGCGTATACTAACCCTGTTCGGGTCGCATCCTGAGTATTCGGAGCGGCACTGGAGAAAACATGAGTCTCACCGAGTTCTCAACCGGCGCGCGCCTCTCGCAACCCGGCAATTCCCTCCCCAAAGTCACAATGCCCGCGCTGAGTGAAATGAAGCGCCAGGGCAAGCCCATCTCTGCGCTCACCGCCTACGACTACGCCACCGCGCGCGTTGTCGACGAGGGAGGCGTCGATCTTATCCTTGTCGGCGATTCGCTCGCCCAGGTCGTTCTCGGCCACGAAAACACGCTTACCGTCACCGTCGACGAGATGCTGCACCACACACGCGCCGTGCGCCGCGCCGTGCATCGCGCGCTGGTCGTTGCTGACATGCCCTTCGGCAGTTATCACGGCACGGTCGCCGAGGGCCTCACAAACGCCATCCGGTTCGTCAAGGAGGCGGGAGCCGAAGCTGTCAAGATCGAAGGCCCGCGCGTCGAGCTCGTCCGCGCTCTCACGGATGCAGAAATTCCTGTGGTCGGCCATCTCGGCCTCACCCCGCAAAGTGTGAACCGCATGGGCGGCTATCGTGTGCAGGCCCGCACCGCTGAAGCCGCGCACCAGCTTCGGGCCGATGCCCTTGCGCTTGCCGAAGCAGGCGCGGGAGCTCTGGTTCTTGAAGGGATCGCGCGCGAAGTCGCGGCACAAATCACCGCAACGCTGCCCATTCCGACGATTGGGATTGGCGCCGGTCCCGATTGCGACGGACAGATTCTCGTCTTCCACGATCTCGTGAATCTCACCTTTGCACCGGCCGCTAAATTTGTGCGCCGCTACGGTGACGCCTCAGCGCTCTTCCGTTCCGCTATTGAACACTACCGCGAAGACGTCGAGCATCGTGCCTTCCCGTCAGACGCGGAGAGCTATCACCTGCCCAAGTCCGCGCGGCCTACGCTCGGCGCTGCTGCCGATTCCGGTTTCGACACCGCCGACGCCATCGTGAATCGGGACGCGTTGGAGGATTGGGCAAGTTAAGCCAGACCCGATGCAAATTCTCCGCACCGTCGCCGAACTTCGCCGCTGGTCCCGTGCAACTCGTAGCGCGCAGGGCAAAGCTGCAGGCGCCAGTTTGATCGGCTTGGTACCCACCATGGGCGCGTTGCATGCAGGCCACGCGTCGTTGATTCATGCGGCGCGCGCCTCGTGCTCCCACGTCGCAGTCAGCCTCTTCGTCAACCCTACGCAGTTCGGCCCCAACGAGGACTACGGCCGCTATCCCCGCAGCTTCAAAACCGATTGCGAGTTGGCCGAATCCGAAGAAGCCGATATCCTCTTCGCGCCGGCGGTCGAAGAGCTTTACCCCAACGGGCCCGATTCCACGTTCGTCGAGGTTCCCGGCCTCAGCAATCGCCTCGATGGCGCATCGCGGCCGGGCCATTTTCGCGGAGTCGCCACGGTGGTCAGCAAGCTGCTCATTGCAGCCGAGCCCGACCTCGCCTTCTTCGGCCAGAAAGACGCGGCCCAGGTCGCCGTTCTGCGCCGCATGGTTGCGGACCTGCGGTTAGGAACAGAAATCGTCGTCTGCCCCATCGTTCGCGACGCTGACGGCCTCGCCCTCAGCTCGCGCAACACCTATCTGAGCACCGCCGAACGAGCGCAAGCCCTCACGCTCAGCCGCGCCGTCCGCCACGTTGAGTCTCTGGCTGCCCAAGGCGAGCGCAGCGCCGAAATGCTGATCGCGGCTGCACATGAAATCTTCGCCGCAGAACCCGCAATTCGCGTTGACTACATCGAATTGGTGAATTGGTCTACTTTGCAGCCCGTCGAAACTGCTGCTCCCGGCACTCTCTTCGCCGTCGCCGCATACGTCGGTTCAACCCGGCTGATCGACAACGCGATTCTTGGGTGACTTTCGCCGGCGCGATCTTGCCTCTCGGCACAATGGTATTGGCGGGAACCCAGGCAAAGAAGA
>JAJXXG010000586.1 GCA_021781255.1 Acidobacteriota bacterium | reverse complement strand
TATGTGCGCCCCAATACAAAGGACGTTCTGATGTGGGGGCCTGTCGAGAGCCTGCGGGATGTGCGGCGCGAGCGTCCGCCGCTTATCGGCAATCGCCGCCAAGGGCCCGATCTCGCCGAGGTCGGTGTGCGCCGCTCGCCGCTCTGGCTCAAGATGCACTTCTTTGACCCCGCTGAGGTCAGCGGCGCATCGGTGATGCCCTCCTATGCCTTCCTCTTTCGCGACGGGCGGGGCGGCGATCTGGTTGCTTATCTTGAATGTCTGCGCGGGCCCGGCACGCCGCAGCATATCGCAGCGGAAGAACAGTGGCATCCCTCTGCCGCGGAGGCAGATGCCGCCGATGGCGAACGGCTCTTCAGCCGCTACTGCGGCACCTGCCACAGCGGCGATGGGCGCACCCGCGCAACCTGGCAGGCCAGCTTCAAGAGGCTCCCGCCCGATCTTTCTGCGGGACCATTCTTCTATCTTCCGCCCGCGGAAATGCCGGAGTTGCGTTTCGAGCGTCTGGCGCAAATTACCCGGTTCGGCATCCCCGGCACAGACATGCCCGGTCATGAATATCTGACCAGCAGACAAACCGCCTCCATCGCATTGTGGCTGTTACAAAACCTGCCGCAGGCGCATCCAACTCAAAAGCAGAGCATTCCCAGAGGAGCAAAACCATGAAGACGATTGCACGCTCGATTCTCGCCCTTTTGCCGCTCATTCTCGCGCCTGGCGCGTTTGCCCAGCATCAGACCTTTACCGTTAATCCGGATGCAAGCCAGGTCGCCTTTTTCCTGGGCGGCGCAGATCACGGAACGCACGGCACATTCCACGTCCAGAGCGGCATGGTTGACTTCGACCGCACCGCACCCAAAATCTCAGGCTCCATCGTCGTTGCGGCAGGCAGCGGCAGCACCGGCAACCAGAGCCGCGATCACAAGATGACAACCGAAGTGCTCGACACCGCGCATTTTGCTGAAGTCACCTTCGTGCCCCAAAGCTATCAGGGAACCATCGCTGCCTCGGGTGACTCCACCATTCAGGTGACGGGCGTCTTCACGCTCCACGGCACGCCGCACGACCTCACCGTGCCCATGCAGATTCACATCGACGGAGCCAATTGCACAGCCAAAACGCACTTCACCGTTCCCTATGTGAAGTGGGGACTGAAGGACCCCAGCATCTTCATCCTCAAGGTCGCAAAGGAGGTCAGCATCGATCTGACACTGACCGGCAACCTCAACCCCGCCAGCTAGCTCTCGTCCGAGCCCGCCGCCGATGGAGCGGCCTGGCAATTGGCTTTTCTGCATGGATCGCGGGATGGGCGGCAGAGGATCTGCTGGCCGCAGCCATCCCGCTGCATCCATTTCCGCTCCCCGTCATCTATTCAAACAGACTGCTTTTCTATCTCAGACTTCGCGCGAGACCGCACACCTCATGAGCCATCCTCTCCTTTCGCACTTTCAGCTTCGTTCCCTAAGCTTTGCCAACCGCATCGGCGTCTCGCCCATGTGCCAGTACTCATCGGAGGACGGCTTCACCAACGACTGGCACCTTGTGCATCTTGGCAGCCGGGCACAGGGTGGCGCCGGGCTGGTGATTGTGGAGGCCTCCGCTGTTTTACCTGAGGGGCGCATCTCCTCGGCCGATGTGGGCATCTGGAAAGATGAGCACGTTCCCGGGCTGGAGCGGATTGTCCGCTTCATTCAGTCACAGGGCGCGCGCGCGGGCATCCAACTCGCCCACGCCGGGCGCAAAGGCGGCATGGCGGCGCCGTTTGCCGGCGAGCGCCTGCTGACCGCCGAAGAGGGCGCCTGGCAGCCGCTGGCGCCCAGCGCTCTTGCGTTTGCCGCGAACTACGCCGAGCCCAAAGCGCTCGACCTGGACGGAATTGCCGACGTTGTGCGCGCCTTTGGGCAGGCCGCGCGCCGGGCGCTGGCCGCAGGCTTTGACTTTGTTGAGATTCATGCCGCCCATGGCTACCTGCTGCATGAATTCTTGTCGCCGCTCGCCAACCACCGCACGGATGCCTACGGGGGCAGCTTCGAGAACCGCACCCGGCTTGTGCTGGAGGTTGTGGATGCCGTGCGCGCCGAGTGGCCGGAGCATCTGCCGCTGTTTGTGCGCATCTCCGCCACGGACTGGGTGGAGGGCGGCTGGTCCGCTGACGAGTCGGTCGAGCTGGCGCGCCTCTTCCGCCAGCATGGCGTCGATCTGGTGGACGTGTCATCCGGTGGACTTGTTCCCGATGCGCGCATTCCCGTCGGTCCTGGATTTCAAGCGCCTTTCGCGGAGCGCATTCGGAAAGAGGCAGGCATCGCTACGGCTGCGGTGGGCATGATTACCGACCCCGCGCAGGCCGACGCGATTATCGCCGAGGGCAAGGCGGACCTGGTTCTGCTGGCGCGCGAGATACTGCGCGATCCCTACTGGCCGGTCCACGCGGCCATCGCGTTGGGAGAAAAGGCAAGCTGGCCGGTGCAGTATCTGCGCGCCGCAGCGCCGCTGCACTCGCAGGCTCGCACTGCCATGGCCCGCCCTGAGCAGGCTTGAGGGCTGGCGGAATGGAGCTGGCTGCCGTTGCACTCCCGGCGAAAGAATCGCCGGGGAGTGCCTAGTTTGCTACACAAAGAGTGCAAATAGTGGCCTATACTTCGTCTAATGAGTGAGGCCCGCATGCAAGGCGGGTTCATTCTTCATTTGCCATGCCCATGCATTCCTCCCAAAAGCGCGTTCAGGACCAGCCGACCATCCCCGACCGCCTCTACTTCAAAATCGGGGATGTGGCGCGAATCTGCAATGTAGAGACGTACGTGCTGCGCTTCTGGGAAACGCAGTTTCCCCAGCTCAAGCCGAATAAGAGTGGAACGGGCCAGCGCCTCTATCGCCGGCGCGACGTGGAGACAGCGCTTGAAATCAAGCGGCTGGTTCACGCCGAGGGCTACACGCTGGCAGGCGCGCGACAGGCGCTGATACAGGTGCGCCGGGCCGATCCGGAGTCGAGTCTTCCGGCCACCGCCAATGAATCCACGAAGCGCCGCGATGCGCTCGCCGCCACCATCGGCAGCGCGCGCGCGGAACTGCGCGAGATTGCCAGCCTGCTCGGCGCGCCCCAGCCGCCGCCCCCGCGCCGCCGCCCGCGCATCACCGGCCTGCAAACCACCTCAGGCTCGCTCTTCCCGTCCTAACACGCTGAGCGGCTTTGCATTGAATGCCCGCGCAGGCCGGAGTGCGCTCATCCGCAGCGATGATTTCGGGCTGCCTCGGCGCACAGGCTGGCGCGCCGCGAAATAATGTGCAAGCTTTCTGTGGGAAACCGCAAATTTTTCAGGGGCCAAGAATGGGGGGTGGGGGTACCCCTGCCAGTGGTTACGGATCAGGCGCAGGGCTGGTTCCGACTTATTTCTATTGTGCGCCAGGGCGGGGAAATTACATGCAAATTGGGGGGAGGATTTTTTATGGATTTCCACATACGTCGCGCGCCGCATGGACGCCATGGATGGACACCCGATTCTGTGGCTGGGAAGGGAAAAACCGGGATGGGCGGGCCAGTCGTCATTCAACGGAGAACTGGAAACCGGGTGCAGGGCTTTTGCGATCCCAGGTGCCCCAATGCGAGGCACCCGGGGCAACCATCTTTTGTGGGAGAACTCGCCTTGCTTCCTCCGGCACCCGGGCCACCCGCCGCTGACGATCTATGAAGCCTCTGCAGACCCTGACAAACGCGGAGCATCGAACTTTATTCCCGAACAGCGGTGTCAGTCTCGTAATTCTGTACGCTCTTGATGCGGAGTTCGGCTGTATTATCGCGGTTCGATGCGCAAAGAAAGGATCTTAAAAAGCAGTAGCAGAAGATGGAGTGTCGCTATTGGTTGGCGCGGTAGCATCACTTTCGCTTCTCAAGTGCTCAATGACTCGATCGATAATCACGGTGAGCGTCGTTGCAGGCCGAAAGCCAGTTAACGATTGCAATTTGTCCACGGAGGGCACTCTTCTCATCATGTCCTCGAAGCCAGGCGCGTAGGCCTCGTCGTAGGGGATGAATTGAATCCTGGAATGACTCTTGGCCCGGTCCTTAACGAGTCGCGCCAACTCCCCAATGGTGATCTCTTCCGTGTTGCCTATATTGAGCACCTCGCCGACAGCCCGATCACACTCCATTAGGCGAATGATGGCTTCGACCACATCCTCCACGTATCCGAAGCAGCGACTCTGCTCGCCACTGCCAAAAACGGTTATCGGAGCACCGTCCAGAGCCTGGCGAACAAAGGTCGGGAGCACCATTCCGTAGCGTCCGGTCTGCCGGGGACCCACCGTGTTGAAAAGACGGCCGATAACTATCGGTACTTTCTTTTCCTTAAAATAGGCCAACGCCAGAAACTCATCCAAGAGCTTGGAAGTGGCGTAAGACCACCGCGACCTTGAGCTGGCGCCGAGCACAATATCGTCATCTTCCCTAAAAGGTGTTCGCCTGTTTTTGCCATAGACTTCCGAGGTGGAAGCAACAAACACGGGCTTTCCCTTTTTGGCCGCGCACTCCAACACCAATTCTGTTCCCTTTATGTTGGTTTCGATGGTGCGGACGGGACTCTCGATAATTCGCCGGACGCCCACGGCGGCTGCCAAATGGTAGACCGTGTCAGCCTCATCCACCAATTCGGACAAAAGGCTGCGGTTCATCACGGACTCAAAGATGCAACGAAGTCGAGTGTCCCGCCGGGTATGGCGGAGATTCTCTACCGAGCCAGTGCTCAAATCGTCGAGAACCGTCACACGCTGCTCTCGCTTCAATAGAGCCTCAACCAAATGGGAACCGATGAACCCAGCACCGCCGGTAATCAAAGCATTCATAAAAAACCTCCGGTTCACCTTGCTTATGCGCAAAAGATCAGCTCGAAACCGCGCTAGAGGCTACTGCTCTGGCAAAAGGCCGTAGCGAAGAGTGCACCACAGGCCCCGGATGCCGTCTTTCCAGCCGATCTTCTTCCCTTCGTCGCGGCCACGACAGACATATGACACAGCCACTTCAGAAACCCTGCAGCCACACCTAGCAATCTTTGCCGTAACTTCCGGTTCAAAGCCAAATCTGTCTTCTCGCAGATGAATCTTCTGCAAAATTTCGCGGCGAAACATCTTATACCCAGTCCACACATCGGTGAGCTTTAAGCCTGTCAGGATATTGGAGGTCACCGTCAAGACCTTGTTCCCGGCGTAGTAGGAGAACGGCTGGCCGTTGCGGGATCTGCCGCGAAACCGGGAACCGTAAACTACGTCCGCAATCCCTCTTTCGATCGGGTCAATCAATTTGGGGTATTTCTGGGGGTCCAGTTCCAGATCGGCATCCTGGATGACTACGACTTCACCGCGTGCTTCACGAAAGCCGCGTCGAAGGGCTGCACCCTTGCCGCAGTTTTTCTCCTGGAAAACGACTCGTATATTGTCCACTTTCGATAGCCGCCCGAAGCCTACAGGGGAATTAGACCCCGACGAGGAGTCAATAAAGCTCATGAGCCGCGATAGAAATTCCCGGGTGCCGTCGGTCGAGCCGTCGTCGACGACAACGATCTCTTTGTCAATATCAGTTGCCTGGACCCTTAAAAGAATCTCCTCAATTGTCGCCATCTCGTTGAAGGCGGGCATGACGACAGACAGTTTTGGGATCTTTACCATGATGATATTTGGAAGAATCTACAACGCATTTGTAGCATGTTGAGACCCATGAGATCTATAGCAACATTATGGATGAATCAACTTCGGTAACCGGCATCAAAGCCGTCTTAAATCAAAGCGAGGAGATTGCGACGCGCACGAATCATCTTCAAACGTCCGATGGAAATTCGATGAGATACGACCGAGGTTAATCTGCTCGGTTCATCCCCAGGTCAGGTCCCTGAACCAGGATTTGCGCCATAGCAAACGGCCTATGATATTACAATCATTTGCGCGTTTGCCCGTGATCTTCTCGAGGTCCAATGTGACAAAAGGGTCCCAGCGACTGCCTCAGCTCCTCCGAAGTCTGGTGTCACAGCCGTGGCAGCGAAGTGGACATCGATCTCGCCCGGTTCCACCTCCAATATGACAGAATGACAGACATAGGTTCCTGCAGGATGCGCGAAGCAAGAGTCAGAGAATGGTTCAGCGAATGGAGTTCAAGGAACATGCGAGAATGCTTTGATGACCGGACCACACAGAAGCCGATCAGAGGCACTTTAGGAAAGAAAGCGTGCTTGGTCCTAGTGCTGATTCTGGGCGCGATGGGTTCGCTCCCCCTGGTGATTCTTACCCCTCCATTCCAAGTGCCCGACGAAGTGCAACACTTTTACCGGGCCTATGAGCTTAGCGAGTTTCGGATTCGCTCTGAGGTTCAGAATGGAGTCGCCGGTGCTTCTCTGCCAGAATCGCTTCCACGGCTGGTAAAATCGAGCGTATATACAAAGGATGAAATATTTTATCCGGCGACGCCTGCGCCGCTTACAAAGACACTGAGCCAAGCGTCGATTCCTCTAGATGGTTCAAAGACGCAGTTTGTCGAGTTTCCGGGATCGGCGTTTTATTCTCCTCTTCCTTATTTGCCGCAAATACTCGGCATAGCAGTGGGACGCGCAATCGGATTAGGACCTCTCTATCTGCTTTACTTGGGGCGTTTGTTCAACTGCCTAGCGGCTTTGGGGCTGATTGGGCTTGCCGTAAAGTCAATACCTGCCGCAGAGGAACTCGTCATCCTTGTCGGGCTGTTACCGATGTCACTGTTTTTGTTCGCGTCGCTTTCTCCTGATGCTGCCGTGATTGCGTGCGCGCTGTTATTTAGCGCACTGTCGTTTTCAGCGAGCACGCGCGGGAACTGGAGAACATGGGAGCTAGTAACCGCAGCCGCCACTGCTGTGGTGTTCTGCTCGGTAAAACCTGTGTATGCTCCCCTACTCTTGGCGGGTGTTGTCCCAGGAGTATTTCAACACGATAAAGCAGCCAAAGCTATTCGATCGCATGCGGTCCTGCTTGTGATCGCGCTTGGAGTCACCGCGGGCTGGCTACTCTTCGTAAAGTCTAGTATGACAACGCCCTTGGACGGAACACACCCATCTGTTCAGATAAGCCTCCTTTTACATCATCCACTGTCTTTCATGCACGTGCTAGTTAATACTCTGGGAATCATTAGGATCATCAAATTCTATGCTCAGACCGTTGGCATATTCGGATGGCTTACCGTACCGCTCCAGCCTTGGGTCGTTTATCTCTTACCTCTTGTCAGCATGGTAATTGTCTGGAATTTCGGGAGCCGCGGTATTGTGAAGCGCTCCATCAGTCACGGGTTATGGTGCTTCGCCCTCGCCTTCGCAAGTGCTTTCCTGATCTTCGTTGCTTTGTATCTCATGTGGGGGCACGCAGGACAAAGTCATGTCATAGCTGTGCAAGGACGCTACTTTCTCCCCATTCTCATTCTTGCGGGCATAGCTGTTCTCAGATTTACTCCAGACCGCAAGCCATCAGCTCCGAAATGGCTTAGTTTCGTGAGCATCGCAGGCATAACCATTGTGCAAATGGCTGCAATGGACACGACTATTATCCGTGTCTTCCATGTCTTCTAAGGAACCTCTGCGCAGGTTCGTGATTTTGTAGCGGCGACTTGATCGCGGATAATTTCTTGATTGTGAAGCGGATTTCTGTCGGGAAAGTGCGGTTGCCCGTGGGGCCAAGCTGATACGTGTAGCCCGCGACCGGCGAAGACTTGCCCCGTGACGCGATTCAGCGGGTCGTGTTGGAACGTGGTCTGCACGCTGCTGGCCTGACTCCCCGGCGTAAAGTTTGTGACCTCCCACCCATGTCGCCCGCACGCTGCGGACGCCATGGATGGGGACTTATCCTTTGCGGGGGAACTCGCCTTACTTGCTCCGGCAGCCGGGCCACCCGCCGAACTGATTAAGGGGATAGCTGTTACGGCTGCGAAACACAACTAAAAGAATCAGCTCAGTATCTACTCGGGCGTTGCTCAGGCTCAGTTATCGCAGGGCGAACCGCGATGAGTCCTAACGTCGTAATTAGTTCCGGCGGGACCTCTTCGAAGTAAATTACCGCTGATTTTGCGCGATGTCGGTTGAAGGCCCAAAGCCCCAACGTAGCGATGCCGAGAACGCTTGTGAAACAGACATATCTAACGGGATCGCTGAGTGCAATGTGTTCAAATTCGGCAGTCGAGATTCCGATAGGCGCTAACACCACCAGGAACCCCCAGAAGACGACTTGAACGTTTACTTTTCCCGGCAAATAAGAGCAGGTGAACGGCACCTTGTAGAAGCCGATCAGGCTGAGCTCGGCAAAAATGCACCCAAGAAGAACAAAGACGGCGAGGTGACCTGCAACATGGAGCCACGGTCTGAAGTGGAGGGATAACCCGGCTGATGCGAGCCAGACCGGGAGCACTGCAAAGAACAGCAGCGACCTCCTCGTCGAGGCTATGTACTTCTCAGGCGCTCGCAGTTGTGTAATGCGTAACACCCAATTGGCGGACAGCGAAATGGGTAGCGAGAATATGCTACGGAGTCCGAAAACCGCGAAGCCCATCATGATGAACGTCGAGATAAGAAAGTCGGTGGGCTGCGGACCGGGCCCTGCCGCCGATAGCTCGCTTCGCAGCCATGGAAGCGCAAGGGCGAGGACCAATGCGAGATAGAAGGCAAATGCAACACGATGCTGGCGGTTGCGCGTCAACGAACGGACAGTAAAGAGGATCAGAGCAGTTTGCAGAGCGCTGCCGAAGCTTGGTAACCAATGCGACGCGCGCGCTCCTGGCACGAGGTCCGGTTCCTCGACTGTCTCTTTCATCGTATGCAGATAACAGAGGAGCAAAGAGAACGATGCTCCGAATGTGACAACCGCTAAGCCGATCCATCCACGCCAGGCCAACCAGGCAAGCTCCGATGGCAATGAGCCATTCAGTTGATTGAATAGCGCAAAGAACCAGTAGGAAGGCGAGCAGGCCAGCACCCACCGGTTTGCAGAAATGATCATTGCCGCGGGCGTCGTGATCGATGGCTGAAGAAAATAGACTCCGAGAAAGAGACCGAAGGCGGCGAGCTGCAGGATGGCAGAGAGACGCAGGAAGATGCGACGCGGGAGCAGCAGCGCGGTGAGTCCCTGCACGGTTAGAACTGCGCAATACAAAAACAGGCTCGCCGCGATCATCGTAAACCAGTAGGCGGCGAAGGATTGGAAGAATCCCCAACCTGAGCCATGTTGCGCCGCAAGAAGCAACGGGCAAATGACGCCCGAAGCGAAGTTGAGCGTAAGTACTGCAATCCCCAGCAGAGAACCTGAGGCGGCCACCTTTGCGAGAAGGATGGTATGTGGTGCCACCGGCAATGGCGAAAGCACCATCACGTCGCGGCGGTCAGGG
>JAJXXG010000496.1 GCA_021781255.1 Acidobacteriota bacterium | reverse complement strand
GCCCTCGCCACAGGAGCCCGCGGTGGTGACGCCGGCGGCGCTGCAACTGAGCGTCGATGACCCGGCCGCCTACGCCGACCTGCTGCTGCACTCGCGCAATCCCGATCACCCGCTGCCGAACCGCGACCTGGACACGGGGCATGTGGTCAGGCCGGGCGGCTATCCGCTGACGGACGCCACCTATGCCAGCCTGCTGCACCGGCTGACGCGGCACCCGCTGCGTCCGATTCCGCCGGGCATCAAGATCGACATCGAGGCCTACTACGCCGACGCCAATGCGCCGATTACGACGAAGCAGGATCCACGGCACTGGAAGCAAGTGCAGGCGGATCTGTGGACGCTGCGAGGCATGCTGACCAGCAACGAGCCGCAGCCCTATCCCACCTACGGCGACGACCTGGGCGACGACGACTGATATCGCCGCCGGCGCAGCTTTGCCGCCCTTCGCCAGTTCTGCTAGCCTTGCTGTTTTGGATTTCCGAGAGGAACGGCAGGTGCCATCATGAGCTTTAAATTTCAGAGCTTTGACTTTCTCAATCTTGACTCCATCTTCAATGAAGACGAGCTGCTGGTGCGGCGCACGGCGCGCGACTTCGTGGAAGACAACATCATTCCCATCATCGAGGAGTGCTTCCGCACGGGGCGCTTTCCGCGCGAGCTGGTGCGCAAGATGGGCGAGCTGGGCTTCTTTGGCGCGAATCTTGAGGGCTACGGCTGCGCCGGCATGTCCAACGTGGAGTACGGGCTGGTGATGCAGGAGCTGGAACGCGGCGACTCCGGGCTGCGCAGCTTTGCCAGCGTGCAGTCGGGACTGGTGATGTATCCCATCTACACCTTCGGCTCGGACGAGCAGAAGGACACGTGGCTGCCCGCGCTGGCGGCAGGCGAAAAGATCGGCTGCTTTGGGCTGACGGAGCCCGGCTTCGGCTCCAACCCCGGCGGCATGACGACCACGGCGCACCGCTCGGGCGATGAGTACATCCTGAACGGCGAGAAGATGTGGATCACCTCGGGCAACATTGCGGACGTGGCGGTGATCTGGGCCAGGGTGGACGACGAAGACGGCCGCGTGCGCGGCTTTCTGGTGGAGACGGACCGCCCCGGTTTTCGCGCCGACGAGGTGCATGGCAAGTGGAGCCTGCGCGCATCCGTGACCAGCGGCCTCTCGCTGCAGGATGTGCATATTCCGGCAAAGAATCTGCTGCCGGGAACGGGCGGCCTGAAGAGTCCGCTGATGTGCCTGAACCAGGCGCGATACGGCATCAGCTGGGGCGCAATTGGCGCGGCCATGGCCTGCTATGACACGGCGCTGCAATACGCCAAAATGCGCAAGCAGTTTCGCGGGCAGCCGATTGCGAGCCATCAGCTCATCCAGGAAAAGCTGGTGTGGATGGCCAGCGAAATCTCCAAGGGGCAACTGCTGTCATTGCACGTGGGCCGGCTGAAGGATGCGGGCACCATGGGCCACGAACACATCTCCATGGCCAAGCGCAACAATGTGTGGATGGCGCTGGAGTGTGCGCGGATAGCGCGGGACATCCTGGGCGCGAACGGCATCACGGAGGACTATCCGATCATGCGCCACATGATGAACCTGGAGTCCGTGAAGACCTACGAGGGCACGCACGACATTCACGCGCTCATCCTGGGACAGCATCTGACGGGGATCGCGGCGTACTGAGGCGAATCCGCATCGACAAGGCGGGGCCTGCGGCGGCATAGTCAATGCATGCGGAAATTGTGCTTGTCTCGCCTGTCTCTCCAGTTGGCATCGGCCCTCACGCTTGCCGCGTGCGCGGCTTACGCCGCAGCGCAACAGCCCGCCACATCCATCGTGCTGCATGCGCAGCGGCTGCTGGATGTGAGCAGCGGCAAGATCCTTTCGCCGGGTGAGGTGCTGGTGGAGGGCGAGCGCATTCGCGCCGTGGGCACGTCGGTCGAGCATCCGGCGGGTACGCGCGTCCTTGACTTGGGCGACACCACGCTGCTGCCCGGCCTGATTGACGCACACGTACACCTGTTTCTGCATCCCGGAGCCGAAGACCTGCAGACCGTGCAGGAGTCCGTGCCGTGGCGCGTGATTCTGGCTGAGCAGGCCGCGAAGGCCGACCTGATGGCGGGCTTTACCGCCGAGCGCGACATGGGCACCGAGGGCGCTGGCTCCGCGGACACAGCCATTCGCAACGCCATTGATCAGGGCATGATTCCTGGGCCGCGCATGCGCATCAGCGGCAACGCCATTGATATTCTGGGCGGCCACGAGGATGCGAACCAGTTCAATCCGGCGCAGCATGTCTTCTCCAACGCCGACCGCGCGAACGACGCGGAGCAGCTGGTGGAGGTAATCCGCGAGCAGCACAAGCAGGGCTCGAGCTTTGTGAAGATCTACGAGACGGGCAAGGACCGCATGGTAAACGGCGTGCTGCAAACTCCCTACCAGTACACCGCCGAGCAGCTTGCGGAGGCCGTGGCGGAGGCCCGGCGCCTGGGCACGACGGTGGGCGTGCACGCGATGGGCGAGCCGGGTACGCTGTACGCGGCGCAGGCCGGGGTGGCCTCCATTGACCACGCCACGCAACTGAGCGACGAGACGATGCGGCTGATGAAGCAGAAGGGCATCTTTGCCGTGCCCACGTTCGCCATCTTCGAGTACTTCGCGCAGCATCGCGAGTCGCAGGACCAGGCCGCGAGCGAGGCAGCAATGCTGGACTACAAGATTGCCGAGTTCAAGAAGCAGGTGGCGGCGGGCGTGCAGTTTGCCGTGGGCTCGGATGTGGGGCCGTTTCCGCACGGCACTCAGGCCCGCGAACTGACGCTGATGGCGCGCTATGGCTTGTCGCCGCTGGCCGTGCTGCAGGCCGACATGCTGAACGGCGCAAAGCTGCTGGGCTGGCACGGGCAGATTGGCGAGTTGAAGCCCGGCTACTACGCCGACATCATCGCCGTGCCCGGAAACCCGCTGCAGGACATCAGCGTGGTGGAGCACGTGAAGTTTGTGATGAAGAACGGCGAGGTAGTGCGGCAGTAGCTACACCACCACGGTGAAGCTATCCTCACTGCGCGTGACAGAGTGGTACAGCGTGTCGCGCTCGACGGGCACCCGGCCCGCCTCTGTAATCAGGCGGCAGAGATCCTTGCGCGTCATGCCCTGCGGCGTGGTTGCTCCGGCGTCGTGGTAGATCTTTTCTTCAATCACGGTGCCGTCCAGGTCGTCCGCGCCGAAGCGGAGGGCAATCTGCGCAATCTTGGGCGTGAGCATCTGCCAGTAGGCCTTGATGTGCGCAAAGTTGTCGAGCAGCAGGCGGCTGACAGCGATCTGGCGAATGTCCGTGAGGCCGGTGGTGACGGGCAGGTGGTCCAGCGGAGTGTTCTCCGGGTGGAAGGCCAGCGGGATGAAGGTCTGGAACCCGCCGGTTTCGTCCTGCACCTCGCGCAGCTTGAGCAGGTGGTCCACGCGGTCCTCGTCGTTCTCAATGTGGCCATAGAGCATGGTGGCGTTGGACTTGAAGCCCATCTTGTGGGCCAGGCGCGCGGTCTCAAGCCACTCGCTGCCGTCGATCTTGTGGTCGCAAATGATGGAGCGCACGCGGGCGGAGAAGATCTCCGCGCCGCCGCCGGGCATGGAGTCCACGCCGGCCTCGCGCAGCTTGACCAGCGTCTGCTCGATGGTGAGCTTGGCGCGACGCGCGAAGAAGGCCACCTCCACCATGGTGAAGGCCTTGACGTGCACCTTGGGGAAGCGCTGCTTGAGCCCGCGGACGAGGTCAAGGAAGTATTCCAGGGGCAGGTCCGGATGCAGGCCGCCGACGATGTGGAACTCGGTGACCGCCTCAGAGTATCCAGACGCCGCCGCCTGCCATGCTTCTTCCAGCGCCATGGTGTAGCCCATGGGGTCGCCCTTTTTGCGGCCGAAGGCGCACAGCTTGCATGCCGCTACGCAGACATTGGTAGGGTTGATGTGGCGATTCACGTTGAAGTAGGTGACATCGCCGTGCAGCCGCTCGCGCACGTAGTTCGCCAGCCAGCCCACGGCCAGCACATCCGATGAGGCATAGAGCGCGAGCCCGTCCTGAAAGTCGAGCCGCTCACCAGCCAGCACTTTGGCGGCGATGGGCTCAAGGCGGGGGTCGTAGCTGCGGAAGGCGGAGTGGGTGCGGGAAGCTGCGGATTCGGCCTGCATACTACGATGATACCGAATTCGCCGCTCTCCCGGCACGGGTCAGCGCTGGCCCAGCTCCGCTCCGGCGGGACGCGGCTCAATGAGCACGCCGTCGTAGAGCGAGGCGGCCAGAAGGCGGCCATGCGTGGTGCGCACGGCTGTAAGGCGATAGCCGGTCTGCCACCACTTCCAGTCAAGTGTCTTGGGATCAATGGCGTAGACGAAGTCGCTGCCCTGCGAGCTGACCAGTACGCGATTCAAATGCGCGTCATAGTACAGATCGTCGACATCCACCAGCGGCAGGCGATGCACCCACATCCACGTCTTTCCCTTGTCGCGGGAGAAGTAGACGCCCTCCCGGGCTCCCAGCCAGAGCGTGCCGTCCGGCGAGAAGGCGATGCGGTGGATGAGCGTGAGCACCGTCGGAATGCTCATCGGCCACCAGGTCTGGCCAGCGTCCTGCGAGAGCACCACGCTGTCTGGCCGCGCGGCGGCCAGCATCTTGCCGTGCGAGGTGACCGAGAGATAGTCGACGACACCCATGACCGGACCGCCCTGCCATGTGGCGCCGTTGTCGTGGCTGGTGTAGAGGCCACCGTCCGTTGCCGCCGTCCAGGCTTCGCTGGAAAGATCGAAGGCGTATGCGCGCCCATCCATCACGCGCAGCTTGTCTTTTACGCTTTTTTCAATGTTGACGCGGGTGCCGCGCAGAGTCTCCGTGGTGGTTTTGAGCAGCGTGTTGGCGATGGTGTTGCGCGGCTGCCAGCTGGTGCCGTCCGCCGGAAGCGCGAAGATGCCGTCATTGGTCCCGGCCAGGATGTCGCCGTTGGGCGCCTGCGCCAGCACAAAGACGTCGCGGCCATCGAGGCCGTCGGCAAGCTGCTTCCAGCTGGCTCCGCTGTCATCCGAAACAAAGATGCCGCCGTAGGACTTGTCATTGACCACCCCGGCGAACAGGCGCGCGGGATTGTCGCGGTCCACCAGCAGCGCTTCCACCTTGCGGCCGGAGAAGCCGCGGTTGGCCTGCGTAAACGTTGCGGCACCGTCGTTGCTGAGCAGCACTCCGCCGCGGTCCGTGGCCAGCAGGACGTGCTCTGGATGGGTGGGATCGACGTATACGTCATTGACGATCACGTCTGGGCCGGTCATGCGGTGAAAGGTTTTGCCGCCGTCGGTCGTCTTGTAGAGGCCTTCCGTGGTTCCGGCGTAGACCGTGCTGCGCTGGGCGGGGTCCTGCTTGAGGACACGGGTTCTGCGCGCAGTGGAGGGAATGCCCTGGATCTTGCGAAAGAGGTCACCCGCGTTCTCGCTCTTGTAGATGCCGCTGCAGGCGCTGGCGTAGATAACGTGCGGCTTCTCCGGATCGACCACGATGGAGAAGACGTCGGAATCGTCAATGACGCCGCGCTTGATGTTGCGCCAGGACTTGCCCCCATTGCTGGTCTTCCAGGGCAGGTGCCAGGTGCCCGCGTAGACCGTTTCTGGATTCACGGGATCGACCGCCAGCGACTCCACCTCGTGGATTTCGCGGCTGCCGGGCGGGCTGATCAGCTGCCAGGTTGCGCCGGCGTCCACACTGCGAAAGACCCCCTGCAATGTTCCGGCAAAAAGCACGCGGGGGTTGGAGGGAGCCTGCGCAAAGGCGCGCACCGACTGGCCGCGCAACCCCGGCGGCTGCGTCCACAGGCGGCCGCCGTCATGGCTGATCCAGAGGCCGCCGCCGGGGTGGTCCAGCCGCCAGGCAGCCGCATAGACGGTGGCACTGTCGGCCGAGTCCACCACGATGTGGTCCACCACCAGGTCATCCGTGGAGTCGAGCTTGGACAGGCGATGCCAGGACGTTCCGCCGTCCGCGGACTCGTAGATCCAGCTATTGGTGGTGCCCAGAAAGAGATGATCGGGCTGGGAGGGCGCTGCGGCAAACGAGCGCGCGTCACCGCCGTCAGGACCTACAGAACTCCAGGGCATCTGCGCCGACATGCGCAGTGCGGCAAACACAAGAAATATCAGGAGAAAGGCGCGATAAACACGGGCGGACCGATGAAGGCAATCAGGGCATAGCCGCAATGGATACATTCAGAGTGCTGCTCCCAGCTTTAAACATACTGCAAAAAGGCGCTTACAAACGGAAGAGGCTGACCGGAAAAACCGGTCAACCTCTAGAAAAATCGCAGAGGAATCCTGGATGCTACCCCCAGATGCCGCGGTTGCGGAATCTGGGGGCCGTCTTACTTCTGCTTGAATCGAAGCACCCCGTGTGGGGTACGGGTTAGTTGGTGGCCTTCGCCTTAGCCTTGGCCTTGGCATGATGCCGCTGCGCAAGTGCCTTGCGGACCTGCGGCGCCACGCTGGACTCGTCGACCGGAGTGGTTCCCTGCACGTCAGAGCCGAAGGTGGCGCCGGCGGGCACGAGGTAGTCTTCCACGGTCTGGGCGTCCTGAGCACCAGTGGCCACGCTCACGCGGGAAGGATCAATGCCCTTCTCCTTGACGAGGTAGTCCTTGGCATTCACAGCGCGCTGTGCGGCGAAGTCCTCAACCTTGGCCTTCTTGTGCTTGGCAGCATACTTCTGCTGCTTGGCGGTCTTTGCCTTTTCCTTGGCATCGCTGTTGCCGACCACGACGGCCTTGGCATCGGACTCCTTCTGCAGGTCGAGGGCAACCTCGTCCAGGCAGGCCTTGGCTTCGTTGTCAACGCGGGTCGGACGCCGCTTGTCCTTGTCAAAGCTCAGCGAGCAGAGCGCCTGCGTGTGGCGAACCACCGGCGGAGGCGGCGTAATGGTCACCGACGTATTGGCGGTGGCCGTGTGGCCCTTGTCGTCCGCAACCTTGCAGGTAATCTCCACCGGGCCCGTAGGCGCGCCGGCCGAGTTGAAGTTGGCCGTGTTGCCCGTGCCCTCAATGGTGCCGCCGGCAGTCGTGTAGCTGTAGGTCAGCGGGCGGTTCTGCGGGCTCATGGCCGTCGAGGTGATGGTGCTGGTCTCACCCGGCTTGATGGTGCTGGGGTTGGCCGAGCAGCTGATGGTCGGGGGCTCGAACTCCTTGACCGTGTAGGTAGCCGAGCAGTTCGCGCTCTGGCCGGGCTTCAGGCCTTCCTTGCCCTTCTTGCCTTCCTTCACGTCCCCCTTGACGGTGTAGGTGCCGGGGGCCAGGTTGGCGGTGTTCACGTTTGCCGTGGTGCCGCTGCCGGTAACGCCGTCACCCGTCCAGCTGTAGATCGCGTTCATCTTGGGATTCACATTCTCAGGCGTGCCCGTAACCGTAACCGGCTCGCCCTGGAACACAGAGGCGGGGCTGGCCGAGCAGGTCATCGTCACGGCCGGAGGCGGCGTGATGGTGCCGATGTGATACACCAGGCCGGTGCTCAGGCGGGCGGCATTGATGTTGGCGCGGCCGCCGTTGACGCCGGGGCCAAAGTTCGCGTGGATGTACTCGTAGTCGGCCTGGAAGATGCGCAGCGCGAGGTGGTGGTTAAACCACGGCGTCTCGTAGTCCACGCCGCCACCGGCCGTCAGGGCCGGACCCCAGGTGAAGGGGTTGTGGTCGGGACCGTCCACCAGGGCACCGCCAACAAGGCCGTGCACAAAGGGCGTCAGGCTCTCTGTGGGATAGCGCAGGATAAGACCGCCCGCAATGGTGGTGAAACCGTCGTTGTTCCCGTGGGTACCGATGGTTCCTGTCGGCGGATGCTCAATGCCCCACTCATGCAGTCCGGTTTCGAGCTGAACGCCGGCGTAGTTGTTAAAGAACCGCGCCACGCTGAACAGACCGCCAAGGTCCACCGCTTTGTAGCTGAACGGCAGAACCTGTCCATTTGCCTGGGGCACCTCAACCGTGCCCTTCGGTGCAAGATAGCTGTATCCGGCGAAGATGTCCCACTTGGAAGGTGAGTTCCAAGGATCGTTCTTCCCGGCGGGCTTGGCCGAGCTCTGAGCAACCAGGCCGATCGGCATGAGCGCAGCACACGCCAACGCGAGAACCCGGCACACAGATTTCAAATTTTGCGAGTACATTCGCTTATCCTCCGCAATCAATATCAGAACCATGGTGGAAAGGGCTGTACATGCGCACCCTAACCGGTGTTTTTTGAACCAAGAGGCCCAAACATGAGAAATTGAGACGCACATTACTGCACCCCATAACGTAACACAGGTACAGTTCCGCAGATCACAGTTTTTGAAGGATTTGGCTCTGTGATCCCCGTTGAGCATCCCCCGAAAGATGCAGACGCAGAACGCCAAATTACCGCAGTAATTAACTTAAGTAACCACGAGGGTTACTTATGCCTAACCTGCATTCAAGGTCTTCAGCAGGCTGCGCGGTTCGCGCTGAATCTTTTCCTGTAGAAGCGTAATTGCGTACAAAAGTTGCTCCGGGCGGGGTGGACATCCTGGTACATAAACATCCACAGGAATCACCTGATTCACCCCCTGCACAACGGCGTAGTTGTTAAACACCCCCCCCGAGGTGGCACAGGCGCCCATGGAGATGACCCACTTGGGCTCGGGCATCTGGTCATAGAGACGCCGGATAACAGGCGCCATCTTCTGGCAGACGCGCCCGGCGACGATCATCAGATCGGCCTGCCGGGGCGAAGGGCGAAAGACCTCAGCGCCGAAACGGGCAATGTCATAACGCGAGGCGCCCATGGACATCATCTCAATGGCGCAGCAGGCCAGGCCGAAGGTGACCGGCCAAACGGAACTCTTGCGCACCCAGTTGATAGCGAAGTCCAGAGACGTGAGCAGAACGCCCTCGGGCTGCTCGTAACCGTAGTTTGCTTCCTTGAGCTTGGCGCGGTTCTTCGCGCTGCTCTCCAGTGCTCCAAAAAGATAACGATCGCGCTCTTGAATGGCCGCCATAGCGTTAATAATACCCCTCCGGGGCGGGCGACAGCGCGTGACACGGCTCACAAAATGCCACAAAAAGCGTGCGGACAGGTGGCGGGACCGGTGGTCGGGCTCCGGGCCGGGCCCTGAACAGAACCTGGGGCAGGATTCCGGGCCGGGCTTTGGGCAAATCCTTACGGGAACTTTATACGCCCGGCCTTACCCTCATGGGTTACACGCTCAATTTTGCTGTATCCTTGACGTCCATTCCGCTGGCGGCCGGAGTCATTCGGCCATCAGCCAACCCGAGCAGACAGCGGCAGGCTTTATGCGCCGGTCGTTTGTTTTCCCGGTCCCTTGTCCGGTGCTCGCGCCGATCTTCTTTTGAGAGCGGA
>JAJXXG010001011.1 GCA_021781255.1 Acidobacteriota bacterium | reverse complement strand
GGCCTCGATCATCTTGTCAACGATGTGTTTGGGCGTGGCGCCGTCGGGGTTGCCCATGCCGAAGTCGATGATGTCTTCTCCGCGGCGGCGCGCGGCGACCTTCATCTCGCCGGTGATGTTGAAGACGTAAGGCGGGAGGCGTTGAATGCGGCTGAACTCTTCCATGATGACTCCATTATGAACTGCGTGTGGGCAGCGGGCCGTGGGGTGCGGTGCGGAAACAGGCGTGAAGGGACCTGATTCACAACTGCATGCTGAATTGGGATGAGAGGAGCAGTATTTAGGCGGCCGGAGCCGCAGCACGTGCCGCGCACGCGGCAGCGGCGGGCGCGATGATGAGGGCGCGAAAATAGGCCGTGAACTGCATGAGGGAATTATAGCGGGTGGGGGCGTGCCTGCGCGGTGGACGGGCGACAATAAAAGATCTCGAATCCCGAAGGCCTGAGCCGCAGTACAATCCGGACGAGTTACTGTGACAGGCCGGTTGGGATCGGAGGGGTGCCAGTGAGTGCAGAATTGTTTCGAGAGCACTACGCGGGTCTAACGGATGACGAGCTTTTGCGGGTACTCGATGATCGGAAGGACCTTGTGCCGGAAGCCACGGCAGCGCTGGACCTGGAGATCGGAAGTCGCCATCTTGCACCCTCGGAACCACAACATTGGGTGAAGACGCCGGAGTCGAGTGAGCCGGTTCATTCCCTGGAAGACTATGAGGAATATCGCCAGCTTCTCAAAAAGAAACTGACCCTCGGCAGAATTTGGCATGTTGTTGCGCTGGCGCCGTTCGTGCTTTGTCTCATCTTTGCTCGGCGAGCGGTCGACAATTCGATGGCGTTGCTCTTTCTGACTTTGGGATGGGCCTTGTGTGTTGTTGGTTACATGCTCGTTTTGAACCTTCGATTTTTGGGCTTTCGCTGTCCGCAGTGCTCACAG
The DNA here is from genome assembly GCA_021781255.1 of Acidobacteriota bacterium. The sequence continues at coordinate 8,450 of JAJXXG010001011.1, read as the reverse complement.
TCATTCGGTCGTGGCCCTGAGTGTTTCAACTGTGGGTTTCCGCGATCTCCACGCAAAGTGAAGAATGACGCATAGATACATCGATGTGGCCTGCGTTCGAGCCTCATGTTGCACACCGCCTGAGCAGTTTCAGACCGTGAGACTCGCAGGTGCTGAAGCTCGTTCCACGGCAAGGAAAGCTGCGGCGGCGTGCTTTAGACTTGCGTGCATGAGCAGGATGCGCGTGGTGGGTGTGATCCCGGCGCGGCTGGCGTCGACGCGGCTGACGAGGAAGGTGCTGCGGGAGATCGCCGGGCGGCCGATGGTGGAATGGGTGTGGCGCGCGGCGGTGGCGAGCGGCGCGATGGATGCGGTGGTGGTGGCGACGGACGCGGAAGAAGTGGCGGCGGTGTGTCGCGCGCGGGGGATTCCGGTGGAGATGACGTCGCCAGAATGCGCGAGCGGGACGGATCGTGTGCGGGAGGTGGCGGCGCGGCTGGAGGCGGATGTGTACGTGAACATCCAGGGTGATGAGCCGACGCTGACGGGGGAGTTCTTCAAGCCGCTGCTGGCGCTGATGGAGCGGCCGGAGGTGGATGTGGCCACGCTCGCGGTGCCGTGCGCGGCGGAGGAGATTGGGAATCCGAATGCGGTGAAGGTGGTGACGGCGCTGGATGGGCGGGCGCTCTACTTCTCGCGGGCGACGATACCGTTTGACCGCGACGGGACGGGGTTTGCGGGGTACAGGAAGCATCTGGGCATCTATGCGTATCGGCGGGCGGCGCTGGAGCGGTTTGCGGCGCTGGAGCCCTCTCCGCTGGAGAGGCTGGAGAAACTGGAGCAACTGCGGCTGCTGGAGAACGGCATGACGATCTATGTGGCGGCGGCCCCGGCGGACACGATTGGCGTGGATACGGAAGATGATCTGGCGCGAGCAGAGGCGGTGCTGAGAGAGCGAGCGGCTAGCTTGTAGCTTTCTGGCGAGTGTGTCGGGTTTGAGGGGATGGCAACCGTCTTATGGGGAGCGGTATTCGATCCGCGCATCCGGAGCGAAGCACAGGTCATCCGCCGTCTCCGGTTCCCAAATGCGAGAGGCAGGGGGGGGCGCACGCAGCGGATATACAGTTCTCCGAGATCGTGGCCACTCGCCGTAATTCTTGACTCATTTCCGGATAGCGAACAACCCTTAGCGCCTGACCTGAGCCTAATTGTGCTTCAAACACCGAACTGCCTCAGATGATGATCGATGTGTTTGTACATCAAAATGGCCCACTGTTGCGGTTTGAGCGGACCAAAGAATGGATGTGGGTGCTGGGTGCAGCATGCTGCTCCTTCATTGACGAAGCGATCGATCGCAGCGATGAGATCGCCGCGCTCTCGCTCGAAGTCGCATATTGTTTGGTCCGCGGAAAAGAGCTCCGGCGACGAAGGTGAATTGCGACGCATGGGCTTGTCATTCCCGAAGACCAGCGGCATAATCAGCAGGCCCATGACGTTGGCAGGGAACGGTGCCCGTTTGGGTTTGATAACGCCCATGGCCATCTCCAGGCCAGAAGTGCAGTGCGCGAGGGTTTTGGCGACGGTCATAGTACCCCAGAGCCGCTGACTGTGAGGATCGAGCTCCATAACACGCTGCTGTGTGTCTCTCGCCAGACTTGGATCGAAGAGGTTTTTGACGGTGACCGCTTTTGCGACGTGACTGTCGTGGGTCATTCCAACACCTTTCTATCCCGAGGAAACCGGCTCTAAAAGGATTACTCCTGGGAGACAGGGTTGGCGACATCCAATCTTTCCACCCCATCTCAATATGCGTCCACGCGCTTGCTGCCAATCGACAGAATCATAATTGCAAGCAAGAATCGGAGTGCATGGGCGGCGTTGTGTGCGCGAAGATGGTTTCCATGAGCAGCAAGGCGCAATTTGTCCGAAGTGATCGCGTTACCCACGCGCTTGATGCCGATGCGGCGTGGCAGCAGCTTGTGCGGCGCGACGCGGCGGCGGAGTTTTTCTACGGCGTGACGACGACGGGGGTGTTTTGCCGGCCCGGATGTTCGAGCCGCTTGCCGCTGCGGCGGAATGTGCGGTTCTTCCGCACGGTTGCAGAGGCGCAGGCTGCGGGGCTTCGCGCGTGCAGGCGGTGCAGTCCGGATGCTGACCCTGCGCGGGGCGGAGCTTTGAAGAAGATTCGTGCGCATGTTGAGACTCACGCGGATCGACGAGTTTCTTTGGACGAACTAGGGCGCGTGGCGGGGTTGAGTCCGTTCACGGTGCAGAGGCTGTTCAAGCGGGCGATGGGCGTGAGTCCGCTGCAGTATCAGCGGGCGCTGCGTACCGGCGGGCGGCGCTGGAGCGGTTTGCGGCGCTCAAGCCCTCTCCGTTGGAAGAGCTGGAGAAGCTGGAGCAACTGCGGCTGCTGGAGAACGGCTTGACGATCTATGTGGCAGCGGCCCCGGCGGACACGATTGGCGTGGATACGGAAGAGGATCTGGCGCGAGCGGACGCGGTGCTGAGAGAGCGAGCGGCTAGCTTCTAGCGTTCTGGTGAGTGTGGCGGGGTTGAGGGGAGGGCAACCGACTTCCGGCGAGCGATTTCGATCCGTGCATCAGGAGTGAGGCACAGGTCAACCGCCGTCTCCGGTTCCCAAATACGAGGGGCAGGGGGTCACACGCAGCGAATATACAGTTCTCCGAGATCGTGGCCACCCGCCAAGGATGGGGTACCCTCGGTTTGAGTTGGGGCGCGAAAAACGACAGCGGGCTACCCGCCACGAAACTCTCGTCGTCGAGTTCTCAAGGAAGTTCTCAGAGAAACGCGACGATTACGCGCGCATCCCGCTCGAGCTTAATGTCCTTGTGCAGTCCTTCGAGTACGGATGTGCCATCCGCGTCAACACGGTTGCCCAAGCCGACGCCCGGCAGCGTGCTGCCGTAAGGAATGGTGGAGGGGCTTTCGGTGCCCGCCGCGTACTTGCCCAAAGTGGCTGCGCTTTGGGGCAGGCCTGGGCCGGTCATAGATTCGGAGGCGGGGGGCAGAGAACTTGGAGCCGGGCCGCTCGAAGCGATTGGCGGGGAAGCCACTGCAACCAGTGCACCACGGATCGAGATCGGCGCTTCTTTCTTTATCTGAGCCTGGTCGAACTTGAGGTACAGCATGGAGGTTCCGCCTCCGGTTTTCATAGACAGCACGCCGGTGACCACACCGATCAGCTTGGAACCGCGGGGAATCTCAGTTCCGCCTTTCAGCTTCACCTTATCCAGCGTCCGGGCGGTGATAGCGTCGCCCACCTTGGCGGTCTTGGTATCTAGTTTGCTAGTTAGCTGCGCCAAAACAGCCGGTCCTGAGTTCTTGGGGGCGGGGATCGTCTGCGCGGCTGCCGGAGCGCCGATGGAAAGGATGAAAGCCGGGCCGGCTAGAACAGCCAAGGCGATCTTATGCGAAGAAATCATGGAGTTCCTCCCGGGGGGGGGCGATCTTCTGGTTAATTCTGAATGCTGAAGGCAGAAATTGTCGACGACGGCTGCGGGTAGCCTTCCGCTTCGCTGTTTGCTTCTTACCTCCAGCAGTTCACAACCTTCACCTCGAACTGTTCCCACAGCCGTAGGTCGTGCAGCACTCGCTGGGCGGGACGAAACCGTACACACCGTTCATGGTCACTTTGCAGCAAACGAACGGTGTCCCGCACGAGGGGCAGTAGGGGCTGGGCTCGATACCAAAGGCGTTGACGTATGCCAGTGCTCCGCAAAACGCCGCCAGGACGAGGAATCTGAAGACGATTTTCGACATCCCCTCCTTGTCAATTAGCGCGCAATTTCCGCTGCGGAAAGCCTACCTTTCCGCAGCGGAAATTACGCTCTGCTCGTCGCTTGGGCTGAGTAGGCCAACCCAGGATTTCAACACTCGCCCGCCTGAATCGACAAGCATGACAGTGGGTGTACCGAGAACCCTTATCTCGCCAAGTGACTGCCCCAAGACCCTCTGGCAATCCAAGCTGCTAAATTTCGACACGGCGCTTCCCGACTTCTGATCATCCGGCGTTACTATGAGCACGCGTGCACGGAGCAATTTCCTTTCCCCGAGGGAGCTTAGCCTCTCATAAAAGGGGAGGCTTGCCTGGCAGAACTCGCATTCAGCCCTGACTGTGAGCACAAGAGTCTTCGGGCTGCCCTCCCAGCGATAACCACGGAACTGCGGCAGCACCTGACCGCGGAGGTTTTCTCCCGCCGCTCCCGCACGGATCCCTCTGTATGTAATGAGAGTTCAAGCCAGGATGCAGCAAACAACCAGGATCGCTACGTTCGCAGTTAACTCAGCTATCTTCTTCAGCGGCGCATTATATATGCGAATAGGAAAATTATCAACTTTGGGCAGCAGGCCCCGATCCTCGCAATCTTCCCAAACCATGAATTAGGGCGCTCCTGGTCCTTCGCACTTGGGCACCAGGGATGTCGCAAATCTTGACTGCTGTGACGTGAATCACGAAGATTCGTTCAGTCCCGAAAAGTCTTAGTGCTGTATCTGGAGCGCCCCGCCACGCAGGTGCGCAGCTGGATGGTCTTAGCGGCGCGCTTCTGATACAGCACTAAGACTTCCCGGGTAGTAATTCGTGTCAACGAGCGAGTTGGCGATTTGCATGAGGCCTGGTGCCTTTTGACTCCGATTTCGCCGGGCTAAGGGCGGCTTCCTATGTTTGCGAAAAGAGCGCTTGCAGCGCGATAATACGGTCGCTCCCGTTGGCGGCGAGGGAAAGGGGGATGGTCGATGGCAACTTCGGCTTCTTTACCTCGTGGCTCAGAATACTCGTTTCATGGCGTCCTAGCCGTTGTGCTGTGCATCTCCTTGTCGGGCTGTGCCGCAAGTTCGGTCCCGTCCGGCTCCGGCCCCAGCGGCCCTATGCACACTCTCTACGTTCTGGGTGGTGGACCTCCTTTTGTAATAAGCGGCTTTACCTCGAATGACTCTGGCGCAAGCACACCTGTCTCTAAGCTCACGTTGCCTTCCAGTTTCATCGCCCAGGCCATGACGATTGATCCCGCAGGCGAGATCTATGTTGCAGGTATCCAAGGTCAGAGCCCATCTGAGATCCTTGTGTACGCTGCAGGCAGCACGGGCGCCGCTGCGCCAGTGCGCACAATCATGACTGGCCAGCCCACGGCAGACCCGGTTGGAGCCATGGCGGTCGACAGCTCGGGAGATCTCTATGTCGCCGACAATTTGAAAGGCACAGTGAATACCTTTGCTCTCGGCGCGGACGGCCCCTCAACGCCAGTACGCACGATTCAGTTGAACGTCTCCACGTTTCGGGGCGTTAACAGCCTCGCCATAGACGGCAGTGGGGATCTCTATCTCCTCGGATATGCCGAGGGCAAAGTTGCCGGCCTCGACAACCCCACCGAGGTCGTCGTCTATGGTCCGGGAGCCAGCGGCTCAGCCACACCGGTGCGCACGATCGTTGGCAGCAACGCCGAGTTTGGACTGAATACCGAAGACATCGCCGTCGACAGCGCTGGCGACCTTTACGCGATCATCTCTGACCCGGCTCAGCCCTTCCTGAACGCCACCGAGGTCGCGGAGTTCGCACCCGGAGCCACGGGGAATGCCGCTCCAGTGAAGACCATCGTCGGCAACTTCGGAGAATCCGGAGTAAGCCCAACCCACCTACAGATCGATTCATCAGGGAGTGTCTATGTCGTCGGCCAATTTGTTAACTTCGATCTGCCTCAAACCCCGATTCCTTATCCTCCCTTTATCGCAACTTTCTCGCCTTCTGCCGCAGGCACGGTGAGCCCCACGAACCAGTTCACTTCTACTGCACTGGATGTCGGCGTCTACGGCTTCGTCGCTCATTAAAGGACCCGGAGGCAGAGAACAACGGGTCGGCGCCAGCTGAGCCCCCGTCAATATCCCAGGGCAGGTTTTCTATGGTTCTTCGCAGTTCCCGATGGAGGATTCAGGCTCCGGAGAGGAAGCGTCCAGGATTGTTAACTGACGCCAAGCCGCTTATCCAGAGTGACTTGCACGACAAATTCCGGATAGGCATCTGTAGACGGAGTTCGCGACACACGGTCTTGCTATCCCGTGTCAGGAAGTGCCGCTGGCTAATTCACAATTGCGCGCAAGAATCGGAGTGCGCTAACGGCGTTGCGTGCGCGAAGATGGTTTCCATGAGCAGCACGACACAATTTGCCCGAAGTGATCGCGTCACACAGGCGCTTGATGCCGATGCAGCGTGGCAGCAGATTGTGCGGCGCGATGCGGCGGCGGAGTTTTTCTATGGCGTGACGACGACGGGCGTGTTTTGCAGGCCGGGATGCTCGAGCCGCCTGCCGCTGCGACGGAATGTGCGGTTCTTCCGCACGGCGGAGGAGGCGCAGAAGGCGGGCTTGAGGCCATGCATGCGCTGCAAGCCCACCGCGTGGGGCAGGCCTTTGGACCTGGTTCGTGGCTATCTTGAGGCTCACGCGGATCGACGGGTGTCTTTGGATGAGCTGGGGCGCGTGGCGGGGCTGAGTCCATTCACGGTGCAGAGGCTGTTCAAGCAGGCGATGGGTGTGAGTCCATTGCAGTATCAGCGAGCGCTGCGCGCGGGCGGGCTGCGCAGGGCGCTGAAGCAGGGAGGGCGCGTGACGGATGCGATTTATGCGGCGGGGTTTGGGTCGTCGAGCCGGGCGCATGAGGGCGCGGCGCTGGGGATGACGCCGGCGCGGTTTGCCGCGGGCGGGCGCGGCGAACGGATTCGTTTCACGACGGCGCGGACACCATTCGGCTGGATGGTAGTGGGCGCGACGGCGCGCGGGCTGTGCTGGCTGGCGCTGGCGGCCACGAAAGACGAGGCCGAGGCGAGCGTACGCGCGGAGTTTCCCGCGGCGGCGTTGCGGCGCGATGCGGCGCTGAAGGAATGGGTGGAGGCTGCGGTGCACGCGGTGACGGAGGCAGGCGCGGCGAAGGGCACGTTGCCGCTGGATCTGCGCGGGACGGCGTTTCAACTGCGCGTGTGGCAGGCTCTGCGCGCGATTCCGCGCGGGGAGACGCGCAGCTACAGCGAGCTGGCGCGGGAGATGGGAATGCCGAAGTCGACGCGTGCGGTGGCGCGGGCGTGCGCGATGAATCGCGTGGCAGTCGTGGTGCCGTGCCATCGCGTGGTGGGCGCGGGCGGCGCGCTGACGGGCTATCGCTGGGGAGTGGAGCGGAAGCGGAAGTTGCTGGCGGCGGAAGGCAGATTCTAGCTGCCAGCTTTTAACTCTGTGCTTTGTCGCGGCAGGTTAAGTGCTTGCTTTCCCACCCTTGCGCTCCGCTTTGCAGCGAATCGCAAGAATGGGGCACCCGGCGTGGTCTACGGATGCTGCTTGCTGGCGGTGGCCATCAGGGTCTGAAACTGCGGTGCGGCGGGGTCCTTGTCAACGATGGAGGCGGATGCCTCGCGGAAGCCGGCCTGCGTGAGCATGGATTCAAGCTCCGATTCACTGAAGCCCAGCCACTCATCTGCGTAGAGGGCGCGCGCCTCTTCATAGCGATGCTGCACGAGGTCGAGGACGACAATGCGGCCGCCGGGGCGCAGGATGCGCGCAGCCTCTTCAAGCGCGAGCTGGGGATGGAGCGCGTGGTGGAGCGACTGCGAGAAGAAGACGCAATCGACGGCTCCGGCGCGTATGGGCAGTTCTTCCATGTCGCCCACGCGGAAGTCGATGTTCTTTTGGCCGAGGCGCTGCGCCTGGGCGCGGCCTACGTCAATCATCTTTTCTGAGCTGTCGACGGCGATGACTTTTCTGGCGCGCTGCGCGAGCAGCAGGGCAAAGGCGCCTTCGCCCGCGCCGAGGTCGGCGATGACCATGGGCGGCATGAGGCGCAGAAGTGCTTCGGCAAGGCTCTTCCAGGATTTTCCAGGGACATAGTCTGCACCGAGACGGCCCGCGACGGAGTCAAAGAAGCTGCGCATCTTGTCCTGGCGCTTCTTGAGGACGCGGCGCATGGCGGCCTGGTCGGCGGCGAACTCTGCGGTCTGCTTCTGGGCGTGGGCGAGGATTTCGCCGAGGATCTGATTGTCGGGCGCGTCGGCGGAAGCGGCGGCGAGGCGGTAGAGGCTGTTCTTGCCGGTGCGGCGGTCTTCCACCAGGCCCGCCTGCCGAAGCTGCGCGAGGTGGGTGGAGATGGTGCTCTGGCCCATGGCAAGGATTTCCTGCAACTCGGCGACGGTGAGTTCCTCGGCCCGCAGGAGGAGCAGGATGCGGAGCCGGTTGGGGTCGGCGAGGACGCGGAGCGTTTTGACGATTGACGGCATGGGCGGCTTCTGGTTAATATCAACATATCACGATTTGTCGATGTGAGGAGGTTGCAATGGCAACAAGCATGCTGGAAGTAACGGGAACGGATTACAAGGTTGCGGACATGTCGCTGGCCGACTGGGGCCGCAAGGAGATCACCATTGCCGAGCAGGAGATGCCGGGGCTGATGGCGATCCGCAACAAGTATGCGGC
>JAJXXG010000325.1 GCA_021781255.1 Acidobacteriota bacterium | reverse complement strand
TGGAGGCCATGCCTGAGTCCGGTGACACCTTCCTGGTCGTCTCGGACCGCGACAAGGCCAAGGGCATTGCCCAGTACCGCAAGATGAAGGAGCGCGAAGCCCAGCTCGCCAAGAGCTCGCGCGTCTCGCTTGAGGGCCTTGCCGAGCAGATTCGTCAGGCCGGCGTAAAGGACCTCGCCCTCATCATCAAGGGCGACGTCACCGGCTCGGTCGAAGTGCTCGCCGACTCGCTGGTCAAGATGTCCACCGAAAAGGTGCGCATCAAGGTCATCCGCTCCGGCGTCGGCTCCATCACGGAAAGCGACGTGCTGCTGGCCACCGCCTCCAACGCCATCATCATCGGCTTTAACGTGCGCCCCGAGCGCAAGGCCGCTGAGCTGGCGCAGCAGGAAGACGTGGAGATCCGCCTGCACTCGATCATCTACGAGTTGCAGGATGAGATCCGCCTCGCCATGATGGGACTCCTCGAACCTACCTTCAAGGAAAACTACATGGGCCGCGCCGAAGTCCTCAACATCTTCAAGATCCCCAAGGTCGGCACCATCGCCGGCTGCCGCGTGCAGGATGGCGTCATCCGCCGCGATGCGGAGATCAAGGTGATGCGCGACGGCGAACAGATCTTCAAGGGCAAGATCGGCTCGCTCAAGCGCTTCAAGGACGATGTGCGCGAGGTGACCAACGGCATGGAGTGCGGTATCGGCGTCGCCGGCTTCGGCGACCTGAAGGAAGGCGACGTGCTCGAAGCCTTCTCGACGGAGAAGATCGCCGCCGACCTCGGCGCGCTCACTTCGGCCAAGGCATAAGCCAACTCAGCCGCAACAAATCGGCCCGCTTCTCTCCACGAGAGGCGGACCTCTTCTCTTGCGCTGCAATTTGCGAATCGAGATCCGAAGCGCAGCCCCTATGATTGGGGCGGGTGGAGCACCAGCTGGCCTCGTGAATAGTCGATCGTAACTGCAAATCGCTCAAGAAACGTATTGCCGATGATGCCGGTCAGCCCTTTGCCGCTTGAGCCGTCGTTGGACGCTGGCATAGACACAGGCAGTTGGGGAAAATCCACTCCGTCAAACCGAATCTTTCGCAGTGTTCCGACGTCGTAGTTCATAGGGCCGGCAAGGTCATATCCAGACCCCGAGGGTGCGCGATGCCTTTCTAACAATGCACCCTTGTACTTTTCTGCAAACCAGCCATTCAATTCAATTCCGTCGTCGCTGCCTGTGTCGACGAGGAAACGCCCGCTATGCATTTTGCCCGCACGCGTATCCACTTGCGCAGTCACGATCGGTAGTTTTCTGCGATCGAAAGGCAACTCGATGTCTCCCGCTTTGATTGGAGGTCCATCGCCGAGAAGGATCCGCCGGTTGCGGTAGTCAATTGTGATGACATGCCGCAGAAACAATGCGGAACCGAGAATGCCGTCCACCTCCAGGTGATCCTCCCGCGAGAGAAACGCGAGATCAAGAACCAAAGTGGGCCCTGGCGACACATCAAGGCTCGCAAAATGGAGACTAATACCCGTCGCAATCTTGCCAGCCTGTTCAACAATACCCTGTGCAGTCGTTAGGTGCACTGGGCGTTCCAAGGTTGCAAGTCGATGCTTTGTGGCCCAAGCCGCGCTAATCGCTGCACCGGAGAATCCCGTATCGAACAAGAAGTGGGCCAAACAACCATTTACTTCGACCGGAACGACGATGAGCCCTTGAGTATAGTTGAAGGGTACTACCATTGGAGCTGCTTTTGGCAGCTCCAATGGCTGGATTTTCATATTGGTTAGGCTCTGGCCAGAAAGTGTGAGATTGATTGCGACAATGGCGAGCAAAGCCATTGAGACTCGTGCTGTAAACATCACTGGTTTAGGCATATTTTCTCCGTGCACGTTCCACCCGAAGGAGAAGGCGGACGAGTGTAAGTCGCGGAGCCCGCGTCAATTGGTCCGGTCTGCGTGCTCGATATCTGCGCATAAAATGTGTATGTACCCGGATTTCCCAAGTCAGTAAAAGCAGCGTCAGTCACTGCGCTCAGTTTCAACGGCCCGCTCCTCACGCGGGAAGCGGGCCGTTGCTGTCTTCTATTTTGCGCGTCTACCTCCCCACCTGCAGTTCCTGCTTCCCGGCAACGTCGGGAATGACGACATGCAGCGCGTGCGCCTTTGCGTCATACGTTGTCTTCAGCGCTTCGGTTGAGCCGGATAGCTTCACCTCGGCATGCTCTGACTGCCAGCCGTAGACAACGACCTCGATGCTCTTCCACCACGGCGCGTAGCTGCCCTCGCGCGCGCCAAAGGCCAGCGTAACGGCCTTGGCCTCGGCGCGGCACGTAAACGACTGCCGCAGATACTCGCCCTGCTTGTAGCGGAAGGTGTGCCCGTCATCCAGATACAACGAGCCCTCGCACTGCGGCCCCGGATACACGCGCAGTTCCAGCGGACCGTTTGGCGTCTCATCCGTGCTCTGCACCAGCGGCTGCATCGGAATCACGCTGCCGCCGCGCACATACACCGGCAGAGTCTCCAGCGTGGGATGAATCGTGTACGGCTCAGGAAACTGCGAGAGCGACTGCCCCTGGGAAACCGTCTCTGCCACCTGGACGATGTTTGGACCCGTGCGTTGCGCCGGCATCTTTTCGCCGGTCCAGAAGTCGTACCACGGCCCCGGCGGATACGAGACCGCATAGTCGTCCAGCATATCCGGCAACGACGGCGGCGCCACCAGCAGCGAGCGGCCCAGCAGGAACTCCGAGTCCGCAGAGTCGTAGTAGCCGGGAAACTCCATGAACAGCGGGCGTACCAGCGGCAGCCCCGTGCGCGAGGCCTCCTCGGCCAGCGTGTAGATGTAGGGCAGCAGCCGGTAGCGCGTGTCAATATAGCGCCGCCGGATCGCCTCCTGCTGCGGCCCGTGGACCCACACCTCCTGCGGCAGCGAGCCAATCGTGGAGTGGTCGCGGTACATGGGGTTGAACGCGCCCATCTCAATCCACTTGGTCAGCAGGTCCGGCTGCGGCGAGCCGTTGAATCCGCCGATATCATCCCCCACCATCGAGATGCCGCTCATTCCCAGATTCAGGAGCATCTGGGTCGCCAGCCGCAGATGGTTCCACGTCGAGGAGTTGTCGCCCGTCCACGTAAACCCGAAGCGCTGACCGCCGGCATACGTGGCGCGCGTCAGCACAAACGGCCGCTCATCGGGCCGCAGCTTCAGCAGACCGTCATATGTGGCGCGCTCGTTCTCCATACCCACAATGTTGTGAATCTCGGCATGCGTTGCCGTGCGCGTCCTGAAGCCCGGCTCCTCAATGCGATGCACCGTATCCAGCGGCATGGTCTTGCCGGGGCCGTCAAACACCGAGGGCTCGTTCATGTCGTTCCAGAAGCCCGACACGCCGTCCTGCGCAAACTGCTTGTAGAGCCCGCCCCACCACGCGCGCGTCTTCTCGCGCGTAAAGTCGGGGAACACCGCGGGCCCCGGCCACACCACGCCCACAAACTCGCTGCCGTCGGGGTTCTTCACAAAGTTGTCGCCGGCGTGCCCGGTGTCATACGGCATGTATCCCTGGTTGGCAATGTGCGCAATGTGCAGATCCGTAATCGTCACCAGGTGGAAGTGCTGCTTCTTCAGGTCCGCCACCAGCCCCGGAAAGTTCGGGAACCGGTCGGGGTCCACCGTGAACGGCCGGTTGCGGTACTGGTAATCGATGTCCAGATACAGCACGTCCGACGGAATCTTGTCCGCGCGCAGCCGGTTGGCCACGTCGCGCACCTGCGACTCCGGCGAGTAACTGTACCGCGACTGCTGAAAGCCCAGCGCCCACATCGGCGGCAGCGGCGGCTTGCCCGTCAGATACGCGTAACCCTCCACCACCTGCTTCGGCGTGGGCCCGTAGATCACGTAGTAGTCCAGCGGTCCGCCCTCCGAACCAAACGTGTAGGCATCGCGCGCCGTCTTGCCAAAGTCAAACCACGTGCGCCACGTGTTGTCGAGGAACAGCCCGTAGCTGCGGTCGTGCGTAATCGCCAGGAAGAACGGGATGCTCTTGTACAGCGGATCCGTCGCCTCCTGCGGTCCCACATCCGTGTTCCACAGCGTGTACGCCTGGTCACGCCGGTTGAACAGCCCCGTCTTGTCTCCCAGGCCGTAGAACTGCTCGTCGTCCGGCATTTGCTTGGCAACGGTAAAGCCGCCCAGCTTGAAGGCCGTGGGCCTGCCCAGCGCGTCGGCGCAGATCACATGCCCGGCCGTGTCGCGCACCACCAGCCGCAGCGGCTTGCGCTCCACGCGGACATCCAGCTTCGGCGTGCGAAATCCCACGGCAGCGGCGTCCGAGATGGCCTGCACAGCCACGGTTTTCGTGCGCGCCTCCGGCAGCACCGCCCAGGACGCATCCTCAGGCAGTTGCGCGTTCGGCGACACGCGCACGCGCACAATGTCCTCGCGCAGTGCGGTGATGCGCAGTTGCGCTTCTCCCGCGCGAATTTGAATGCCATCCGGCAATGCCCTGGCATCGGTTACGGCGTCCAGCTCCACGCGAGCCTGCGACGCATTGTTTGGCCTGTTCGGCGGCTGTGCCGCCTGCAGATTGGATTGGTGGATTGCGGCGAATACAGCCAGACAAACAGTCAAGCAAAGGGTGCTGCGTTTCATGCTCTATTTCTCCTGAACAGCAAGTCATGTTACCAATGCGCACAGGCTCTCCGCCGCAAATCTTTTGCGGTCTTGTAGCAGGTTCCCGCTCTTTCCAGTTAAGGGCCTTGCGCTGGAGCCGCCATCAGCGGCCCCAGCGGCTTACAGGGGGTATCGCTCGGCGGCAATGCAGTGCTGTGCCACGGCGCGGCTCAGCGCCACCGCATCGGCGGGCACCATCTTCGCCAGCCTGCGCAGAATCGCCAATTGCGTGCGCAGCGCATCGCCTTCGGCACAGGCCGCCAGTACGCGCTTTGCGGCCTGTTCGGCCACCGCCATGCTCTCATCCGCCAGCAGACCGGTCATGGCAGCCGCCACCGCAGCCTGCCCGCGCCGGCCCGCCTCCAGCTTGCGCGCCCGCAGCAGCGCAGACTCCAGCGCGTACACCTGCGCGATGATGTCCGCCAGGTCGGCCATCACCTCCTGCTGCTCCTGCAGCTCGGCCAGGAACCGCTGGCTGGCCACGCCAGCGGCAAACAGCGCAATCTTCCGCACGCCGGCCAGCACTTCAGCCTCCCGCGCCAGCGGCTCGCCCGTCTCGCCGCCACCGTCAAAGGAAGGCGGCTGCATCACCTCATCCATCAGCTTTTTGATGGCGCCCAGCAGCGGCAGCTGGCCATTCATCGCCCGCTTCATCAGCCAGCCGGTAATGATCATCCGGTTGATCTCGTTCGTCCCCTCGAAGATGCGGTTGATGCGCGCATCGCGATAGAAGCGCTCCGCCGGATAGTCCTCCACGTAGCCGTAGCCGCCCATGGTGGCCACCAGTTCGTCGGCCACCACCGCCAGCATCTCGGACCCGTACACCTTCAGAATCGAGCACTCGACGGCATACTCCTCAATGTGCCGCTGAATCTCGCGCGGTTCGCGCGCCATATCCGCGCTCAGGCCCCCCATCCCTGCATCCATCAGGCCCGCCGTGCGATACGCCATGCTCTCCGTGGCAAACAGCCGCGTGGCCGCAGTGGAGATCTTCCGCTGAATCAGCCCGAACTCCGCAATCGCCTTGCCGAAGGCCTTCCGCTCCCGCGCATAGCGAATCATATGCGCCATGGCGTGCCGCGCTCCGCCCATGCAGGCCACGCCCAGCTTGAACCGGCCCACGTTCAGCACATTGAACGCGATATGGTGTCCCTTGCCCGGCTCGCCCAGCAGGTTCGCGGCGGGCACCCGGCAATCCTGCAGCACCAGCGGGCAGGTGGACGAGCCGCGAATCCCCAGCTTGTGCTCCTCCGCGCCCACCGTCAGCCCCGGAGCATCGCGCTCCACCAGAAAGGCGGAAAACTTTTCGCCGTCAATCTTGGCAAACACGGTGTACAGCCCCGCAATGGCGCCGTTGGTAATCCACATCTTCTCGCCGTTCAGCGTGTAGTGGCTGCCGTCGGCCGAAAGCGTCGCCCGCGTGCGGATATTCATGGCGTCCGAGCCGGAGCTGGCCTCGGACAGGCCGTAGCCTCCAATCCACTCGCCCGAGGCCAGCCTGGGCAGATAACGCTGCTTCTGCTCCTCCGTGCCATACCAGACCAGCGGCAGAGTGGCGATGCCGATATGCGCGCCAAACGCCGTGGAAAAGCTGGCCAGCACCGAAATGTGGTCCGTAATCAGCGTGGAGCTCACCTTGTCCAGCCCCATGCCGCCATACTCTTCCGGAATATCGACAGCCGTCAGGCCCAGTTCTCCGGCCTTGCGCATCAGTCCGGCTATCACGCCCGGCTTCTTGGCCTCAATCTCCTCCGCGGCCGGCTCAACCTCCTCGCGCGCAAACTGCGCGGCCATCGCCGCAATCTGGCGCTGTTCCTCGTTCAGGTCTTCCGGGGTAAACACTTCAGCGGGAGTACGGGAATCCAGAAGAAAGCTGCCGCCTGCAGCGGCAATCACAAAGGAAGCAGTCATAAGCGGTATACGCCTCCTGACTGAGCCACCTTACGCCAGCAGCCGAGCCGGCGGCAACTCGCTCCCGCCGCTTCCGCCCTGCCCCGATGCCCAAATCGCGTACAATGCCGTTATCCCAGTCGTGGAGGCGTTGCCCTGTTCGCCGTGCTTGCCGCCAGCCTCAAACTCACCGCCGGTCTGCTTGCCGGGCTGCCTTCCCAGGTGGCCGCGCTGCTCGCCTTTGCCCCGCAAAACGGTCTGCGCCATTACCTGAAGATGCAGTATGCCGACCAGACCTTCAAAGGCCTCTACCACTGGAACTGGTTCGATCTTGCCCTGCTGATTCCGTACTTCGCGGTCATGATCACCCTTGCCATCTACGGCATCCACCGCTACACGCTCTGCTACATCTATTTCAAATACCGCAAGAACTACAATCCCAATCCGCCAAAGCACTTTGACGAGCTGCCCAACGTCACCGTCCAGTTGCCCATCTTCAACGAGCAGTTCGTAATCGACCGCCTGATTGAGGCCGTCTGCGCCATGGAGTACCCGCGCGAAAAGCTCGAAATCCAGGTGCTCGACGACTCGACTGACGAAACCACGGAGGTCGCCGCCGGCATCGTGGCGCGCTACGCCTCCATGGGCCACCCCATCGTCTACATCCACCGCACCAACCGCCACGGCTTCAAGGCCGGAGCCCTCGACGCCGGCCTCAAAGTGGCCAAAGGCGAGTTCGTCGCCATCTTCGACGCCGACTTCGTTCCTCCGCCGGACTGGCTCATGAAGGTGATCCACCACTTCGCCGAGCCGGAGATCGGCATGGTGCAGACCCGCTGGACCCACCTGAACCGCGACTACAGCATGCTCACCCAGATCGAGGCCATCCTGCTCGACGGCCACTTCGTCCTGGAGCATGGCGCCCGCGCGCGCTCCGGCGACTTCTTCAACTTCAACGGCACCGCAGGCATGTGGCGGCGCCAGGCCATCTCCGACGGCGGTGGCTGGCAGCACGACACGCTCACGGAGGACACTGACCTCAGCTACCGCTCGCAGATGGCCGGCTGGAAGTTCAAGTACCTGCCCAATATCGAGTGCCCCTCCGAGCTGCCCATCGAGATGACCGCCTTCAAAACACAGCAGGCGCGCTGGGCCAAGGGACTCATCCAGACCAGCATCAAGGTGCTGCCCATGATCTTCCGCTCCAACGTGGAGCGCCGCATCAAGATCGAGGCCGTCTACCACCTCACCGCCAACCTTAGCTATCCGCTCATGGTCATCATGACCGCACTGCTGATGCCCGCCATGATCGTGCGCTTCTATCAGGGCTGGTTCCAGATGCTGCTCATCGATGTGCCGCTCTTCACGGCCTCCACGTTCTCCATTGCCGTGTTCTACGTGGTCAGCCAGCGCGAGTTGTTCCCCAAAAGCTGGATGAAGACCTTCCTCTACCTGCCCTTCCTGATGGCGCTCGGCATCGGCCTCACGGTCACCAACACCAAGGCCGTGATGGAAGCGCTGCTCGGCATCAAAAGCGCCTTCGTCCGCACCCCGAAGTACCGCGTGGCTCAGAAGGGCGAGAAGTCCAAGGCAGCCAAGTATCGCAAACGCCTGGTGCTGGCCCCCTGGATTGAACTGCTCATCGGCGCCTACTTCTTCCTCGCCATTCTCTACACCTTCTCAAACCAGAACTACTTCACCGCGCCGTTCCTCATCCTGTTCGTCATCGGTTACTGGTACACCGGCCTGATGAGCCTGCTGCAGGGCCGCTTTGAGCGCTGGCGCACCGGCGGGGCAAACACTGAGGAATCCAGCCCCAAGCCGTTCCCTGTGGGCGTGTAAGTGCAACCGCTGTCTATTGTCTGGGACCCCGTGAAAGCCCGCCGAAATGAGCTAAAGCACGGCGTGGCCTTCGAAGAAGCAGCAACGGTTTTTCGTGATCCACTCTTGCTGGTTCAGCCTGATGTGGTGCATTCTCTTGACGAGGAGCGCTGGATTGCCCTCGGAAAGTCGGCCCACCAGCTCCTCTTGGTTCTGGTGCATACTGAGAATGAAAAGACCATCCGCATCATCAGTGCCCGCAAGGCTGAGCCCAGGGAAAGGAAGCGCTATGAGCAGCAGCCGTAAGCAGGTGACCGAAGACAAAGACATGCGCAAAGAGTACGACTTCACCCACGCCGTGCGCGGCAAATATGCCAAGCGTTTCCCCAGGGACGTGGTAATGGTGACGCTCGCCCCAGACGTAGCTGAGGCGTTTCCGGATGCAGAGTCGGTGAACCAGGCACTGCGCGTTCTCATCAAAGCCGCAAAGAAAGCAGCCCCAGCCGCTTGAAGACCTGCGAGCTCCAAGCGGGACTGCACACGCATCCTGATGAATCCAAACACGCCACCGCCCTGGTTCCCACCACTATTCCCCATCATCTTTATCGCCGCCTGGGTCCTCGTTTGCCTGCTTATCGGCTCCATAAGCGGGTGGCTGGCGCTCGCCGCGCGCTTCCGGCAGCAATCTGATCCCTGCGGCGAAACCAGAACCGCGGGACCATGGTTCTATGCGGTTTATATGCGCTTCTGGACACACTACAGCAGCATCGTTCGCATCACTGCAGCCGAGGATGCCCTCTATCTCTCGGTTTTGCTTCTCTTCCGCATGGGCCATTCGCCACTGCGCATCCCCTGGAGCGAAATCCGCCTCTCGCAGACAAAGTATTTCTGGCGGCGCTACGTGGTGCTCACTCTCGGCCTGCAGGAGTCGATTCCTCTGCGCATCTCCGAGCGCATGGCGCGCAACCTTGGAATTCTGGAGAGATTCCCGCAGGCGTCCTTCCCAATCGAATAAGCGAGAGCGAAAGCGCGGCGCCGGCCCGCCCCCCCTTGCAACCTCCGCTACAATAGTTGAAAGCGC
>JAJXXG010001269.1 GCA_021781255.1 Acidobacteriota bacterium | reverse complement strand
GCGAACAGCCGCCGTTCGGGGTCGATTCCTTCTTGGAATTTCTGCGTGCCCGTGAACGGCACGAGACAAAAGGCGGTACATGTTCTGCGCGGGACTTGGAAGTGCTCCATGAAGGGGAACACCTCTACAGCTCGCTCGAACATCAGGCGTTGTATGCCGCGTGGAAGATGCACAGCACGAATGAAGACCGTATCCGGCGCAGATTCCAGAAGCAGGGGCCGAAGGCAAAATTCACTACCGTGATCCTGCCGTATCGCTATCCGCTCTCCACCATGAAGCGCCAGCGAGCAGCGGACGAACCAACAGGGGCGAGCGATGGGGCGGCATAGTGGGCGGGTTTCGAGGAGACAAGTCATGCAGATGGAACGAAATACAGGAAGAGAGAGTGAGAGAAAAATATGGGTGAAGGGCGGGAGCGACCCCACTGCTTCGCAGTTCTCGCGTCGGCTACGCCGCGCTGGTCGCTCCCGCCCTCAGCATGGAAAAAGAAAATGGCGATCTGTCGCAGATACGCAGCGGATCATTTCTGGATAGAAAACAGATTCTCCTTGGATCGTGAGTGGACCTAAGTTGTATCTCGACGCACTCGATATTGAATCAACGATGAATCGCAATTGAACCGCACGGAGGACACACAATGAGCAAGCTGAAAATCGAACCGGGAGTCAGCCGCATCAAGCGTGCGAAGCTCCAGTCATCCATCGACCAGACCATCGCGCGGGACATCGAACTCATGGCGCAGTGGTCGGACAACGAACCCAACTATATCGTCAACGAACTGCTGCGCTTTGCCATCGCACAGGCGGAGGAGTTCCAGAAGTACAAAACCGGCCTGCCCGCAAATACGGCACACGGGATTCGTGATGCCGCGACTGTACCGGCTGTGACCAAAGTTGTCTCCGCACCCGCTACACGGATGTCCAGGGAGGAACCCTCTCATGCGTCGTAATAACGCCTTCCGTAATCTTTGGCATCCTCTCATGGAGCATCGGGTGATACTGGCTCTGGGTCTAAGCATTGCCTGTGGGATTGTGTTGCAGTCGCTTTATCCGATCCATACCGCCGATCCGATGCTGCGCCTCATCACGCTGGAGCGGCCCGCGATCTTTGACGGCCTGGTCTGTAGCTACAACATGTTTCAGTACAGCACGCCATTCCTCGGCATCTCCATCCTGTTCTCGCTCGTCTACGTCCACTTATATAAAGGACAGATCGAACGCGCCGCCGGAGCCTTGCCGCTGTACCCCGATCCACAGACGCGGGCTGACTTGACTCTGGTTGTGGGCGAAGTCCATCGCCAGCTTGTGCCCCAGCCCAGTCCTTGTCCGCGCTGGATGGTCATCCCGGAACGCGGTCTCTATACCGGCATCGCAGTCTTCGGCTCGATCGGTTCCGGCAAGACGCTGGGGCTGATTCTGCCCGCGATGCGGCAGTTATTCGCGTATTGTGCCAGCGATCCGGCACGGAAACTCTCCGGCATCGCTCTCGAAGTCAAAGGCGATCTTTGCCGCCAACTGCAAACGATCCTGAAAAGCTGCGGACGGGCAGACGATTATGTCGAAGTCTCGCTCGACGGCAATGTCCGATATAACCCGCTGAACAACTCGCTCGACCCGTATGCCCAGGCATTCAACATTGCCTCGATCATCACCTCGATCTGGGGCAAGGGCAAAGAACCTTTTTGGCAGCAGTCCTACACCGATCTCGTCCGGTACGTGATCCTCTTGCATCGCATTCGCGACGGATACGTTACATTGATCGATATCTTTCGCACCGTGATCAGTGCCGGACAATTGGAGGAACTGCTGATCGAGGTCGGCTCACGCTTCAGTCCGACCCATTACATCGGCATCGGCAACCAACTATATAAGGAGTACGAGCCATTCCTGTCCGCGTTTGGGTTTGAAGCACATCAGGAGTTGGGCCAATATTTAGCTCCGTGGACTGCCGATCTCGAACAGGTGCTTGCCACGGGCATCGACGGCGAGTTCTTCCTTTACACCCGCCATCCTGCGGAGCCGGAACGCAGGGACCGTTTCAATAGCGTCGAGTATTGGTACTGGGAGCATTGGAAGTTCTTCCGCTCCGAAGTCAAAACCTCGATCATCCAGGGCATCGCAGTCTTTTTGTCGTTGTTTGAAACCGATCCCCAAGTTCGCCGCGTCTTCTGTCCACCGAAAGAACTGTATCAAGGGAAAAAGTGTGTGTCTGATCCAAACGGCATCGTCCTCGCTCCGTTTGAAGAACTGATCGAGGCAGGCAAAGTGGTTGGCCTGAACTTTCCCGTGGCCCTCAATCCTGCGTTGGCCAAAACCATCGGCACCATGATGAAGGTGGATTATCAGCGGGCCGTGCAACTGCGCATCCCAAAGATGGACGCCGAGCCGGACAAGCACTTCCGTCCGACCGTGTTCATCTGCGATGAGTACCAGAACTTCGCCACCGTCGGCGGCGACAACCCCACCGGCGACGAACGCTTTCTTTCGATCTCGCGCCAGCCGAAGTGCATTCCGATTGTGGCCACGCAAAGTCTGTCGTCCCTGAAGGAAGCGCTGCCCAACGAAGGCGTGAAGACCCTGCTGCAGGCTTTCCGCACCAAGATCTTCCTGACCACTTCGGACCCGGAGACGGCCCGGTATGCATCCGAACTCTGCGGCAAGGCAGACAAAACCCGCATCAGCTATACGGTCTCTGAGTCCAGTTCCAATGCCAATGTTGGTTGGCTCAGTGGACGCACATCGTCGAATAAAGGATCGGTGTCCGCATCCAAGCAATATCAGAAACAGAAAGAGCCGTTGTTCGATGAGCGTGTCTTCTTTGAGTTGAAGAACGCGCAGTCCGTCATCGCCGCCTACGACGGCATCAGCCCGTTGCCTGCCACCTATTGCTATCTGAAGCCGGACTTTCTGCCTGTATGGATGACATGGTTCGAGCAGGAGCAGATCGACTTCAATCCTCGGAGGGTGCGATTAGCTTTGAAATCATCCTTCCGTTTCTCAAGCCCATCCAGCATCTGCTTGCAGCCGAGACAGTCTCCGAGATCATGGTCAATCCGGACTCGTCGGTCTGGATCGAAGAATCTGGACAAATCCAGCTTCTGCCGGGGATACGCTTTGCGGACGGGGCGTTGCTGACTGGTCTTGAAGTGATCGCCAACAAGTTCGGCAAGAAACTCGATGCCGACTCACCGATCATGAATCTTCGCCTGCCGGACGGCAGCCGCATGGCTGCGCTGATTCCGCCAGTCGTCCATCCGTGTCCACTGCTCACCATCCGCAAGTTCACGGCACGGGCCTATACAGCGAAGGATCTCATCGCGCATGGGACCCTCACCGAGGAACTTGCCGCTGCGCTGGGCGAGCACGTCCGTCGCGGCGATAACCTGCTCATCAGCGGCGGAACCAGTACCGGAAAAACCACGATTCTCAATGTTTTGGCCGATGCCATCCCGAAACAGGAACGTATCCTGGCCATCGAAGACACGCCGGAATTGCACCTTCGCCAACCCCATGTTGTCTCCGCCGAAGCCCAACTTGACACGCATAAGAATGCCGTCACTTTCGACAGTCTTCTCAAGGCATCCCTTCGCCATCGGCCCGACCGAATCATCCTGGGCGAGGTCCGTGGCCTGGAAGCACGGACATTGCTCGATGCCTTGAACACAGGCCATCGCGGCTCGCTTTCTACCATCCACGCCAACAGCGCCGAATCGGCTCTGCGACGGATGACTGCACTGGCGCACCGCGCCAGCGGCCATGCCATGCAGAACGATATTGCCGAGGAAGTTGCACGGTGTATCAACGTGGTTGTCCATCTGGAACGAAATGTAGCCCTGCGAAGGGTCCAAGAAGTTATTGCGGTTGAAGGCTTCTGTTTGGAATCGAACCGGTTTCGGTACAGTCGCCTGTACCTGGCGGAATCCTCAGGCAGTCCTCCGCGAGAAAGACCTCCTACCGAACAATGTGCCTAAGTATCCACAACCATACTTCGGATAGAAAATGTGCCGTCTTGTTTTCTGGAGTGCGACATGCAAAATTATTTCCATGACGAAAGAGACCGGATAGGTCGGGACCGACAACGCAATGTTGAGTCCTGGATGGGATGTGCGTCATGTATCCAGGCGTAGAGCTCCGCGTGATGCGGTACATCGTTACCGTGGCCAAAGAACTGCACTTCGGTCGCGCCGCCGACCGCGTGCATATTGCCCAGCCTTCGATGAGCAAACAGATCCGGCTGGCGGAGGAGGACATCGGCGTTGAGATATTCAATCGCACGCGGCGCAAGGTCGATCTTACCGAGCCGGGAATAGCCTTTGTCAAAAATGCCGAGTTGTCGCTGCTCTATGCCGAACGCGCGGTGGCTGTGGCCCGCGCGACGGCTGCCGGGCAGCGAGGGAAACTGCTGATGGGCGTCTCGCCAGCGATCGATCAAAGACTCTTTCTCGATGTACGCTCGACTTACGCGAAACTGTATCCATTGGTGGAGATTTGTTTCTCAAGTTCCTTTGCCAGCCATTTGGCGGAATCTATCATGCGAAACGAGCTGCATGCCGCGCTGCTGGAGTTACCGATCCGCTATCGCGGTCTGGGCATTGTTCATCTCAAGCAGGAACCCCTGGCACTCGCAATTCCAGCATCACATCCTCTGGCATCTGCCACGGCAATCACGCTGGAACAGTTGCACGGGCATACCCTGGCGCTGGTTCCCTCTGAGGTCGATCTGTCCGCCGGAAAACTATCGGAGAAACTGCATGCGCTGCGTTGCCGCCCCGCCCGCATCCTGGAAGTCACTGCTGTCGCCCAAGCCCTGGAGCTGGTGCAAGCGGGCGAAGTGGTTGCCTTGCTGCGGGCGCATTACCGGGACTGGAAACTGGGGTCGGTCGTCTTCCGGCCTGTGCCGGAGCTGAGTAAACTGGATGCCGGACTGGCCTACCGAAGAGACGACCGGTCTCCGCATGTGAGAACTTTGGTGCATCTTGCAAAGGAAGTCTTTGCCTTGGAAAGAAAACAGAGGATGGGGAAGCAGCCAGGCAAATGAGACCTTTCAATACGCTCGAAACAATCGTTTGTAGAAGGCAGGGAGGATGCGCCGCCTTGCCTTGATCTTTGTATATCGCCGCTTTTCTCTGGCAACTGACCAATCCCCGCAATAGGCTCTGACGCACACGCTTGACGATCTTGGTGTGTTTGATAGTGTGTGTGGTGCAGGACATCGTCCGGGAGGCAAAACATGGCCAAACAGTACCGGCACCGCATCGGCGTTCGCGCTGAAATCTATTTCGACTTGATTCTAGAAACTCAGAATCCGACGACTGAGCGGCTTCGCGATGCCGCAGTCGAGGTATTGAACAAAGCTGTCGATGAGGAGGATGGATTCGACTTGAAAACCATGCCGGACGGTCGGGTCCTTCCGGCATGGAACAGCGTGGACCGTGAGATCGAGCCAGCCCAGGCGCTCGATGCGGACGCCGTGACCAGTTACGAATGGTCCGAGATTCAGAACCTGCAGTAGCGGGCCGTTCCCGCAGTTTGCATGCAGGGCTACGGCATAACTCTCTCTTTTTCTATTCCCGCGATACTTGCCTGCCCACGTTTCCATTACCGCGAAGACCGGCTGTAGCATTCTGCCACGTTCCGTCAGCGAATATTCAACCTTCGGCGGTATCGTTGGATACATCGTCCGCACTACGATGCCATCCTGCTGGAGTTGGCGCAATTCTAACGTCAGCACCCGCTGCGTGATGGCGGGCAGCGACCGGCGCAGTTCTCCAAAACGTTTCGTTCCAGTTAGCAGACAGTAGACAACATCTATCTTCCACTTCCCGCCGATGATAGCCACCACCCCGCTTAGTTGGGCAACGCAACAAAGCTCGATGCCGCGCATGGCAGGCTTCCTTGGAATACATGGTGATGGCGCAGATGCACTCATAAATTCAGGCTTGAACAGCCGCGTGCCGCAAGCCGACTGTATGCGGCCAGTTGCCGACAGCTTTCTAAAGGGTTTTAAGGTAAGCAATCAGTTCATCTGTCTCAGTTTCTCCGAGACTACTAAAGCTCGGCATCGTGCCCTTGCCTTGGGTAATAACTATCCGTACTTTTGCATCCGTAGGTCGCGGCCGATGGGTTGTGTAATATCCCTCGAATCCCGGCCCGATCAAGGAGGTCGCAGTATGAGCGGCGTGACATGAGGAGCATGACTGTGCAAAAATTCGCTCGCCATTCTTCACTGCCGGAGTTGCCGAATTGTGCAATGCCGGGCTGGCTGACATCGTCATTTCGAGCGACGTCAACACAACGGCCAGCGATAGGATCATGCCTGCCTTGACATGGACCCTCATGCTGTCGCCTCATCCAATCGGAATGGAAGCTTTCTCAATCGTTTTCCTGTTGCCGCAAAAACGGCATTCGCGACAGTGGGAGCAGCCAACGTCACACCGAGTTCTCCTATGCCGCCTGGCTCTCGGTGACCCTCGATGAGATAGGTTTCAAGAATGGGTGCATCCGGCATTCGCAACAACTGATAGCTATTGAAGTTCAGTTCTTGCACGGCGCCTTCTTTGATTGTGACGGCTTCCCGCAGCGCGGCGCTGAGTCCGAACGTAACTCCGCCTTCAATCTGAGCTCTGACACCGTTTGCATTTAAGATCTGACCGCAATCAACCACGGTGACAATACGGTCTACGTGGAAACTGTCTCTCTCCGTCGTTACCTCTGCTACCTGAGCGATGAAGCTCTTGTAGGCCCGCCAGCAGGCAATTCCTCGCCCGCGACGCTTTCCAAGTGGCAAGTGCCAATTTGTTTTCTCTGCAACCTGATCCAAGACAGCGAGCAGTGACATTGCCTGAACTTGGATTGGGGTGCCCGTGCCTGTTTGTGTTTGGCCGGCGTCCTTTTCCGAGGGCAAAACAGAAGCCAGAAGGCGTCGTCGAAATAGATACGGGTCCGCTCTGGCTTCATGAGCCAATTCGTCTATGAACGACTCCAGAACGAAGCCATTGAACGATTCAGAAACTGACCGCCACGCACCTCGCAGAACGGGACTTGGTATCTGCGTAAAAGAGTAATGAAGATCGGCGATCGGATAAAGAAAGTTATCGAGGTCAGGAGCTTCCCAGGCGTGAGCAGGCATGCCCCACGGACCAGCGATGGATGTATTTACAATGTGACAGTTCCAGCTAACTACGTTGCCCTTCGCATCCAGTGCTCCCCGAAGCCTTTGTGCTCCGAACTGCCTGAATTCATCGTTTGCCATAGTGTCCTCCCGCGTCCAGACCAACTGGACGGGAGAGTTCATCTGCCGGGCGATCTGCGCCGCCTGGACTGCGTAGGCCTTGTTAAACCGACTTCCAAATCCTCCACCAACAAAGGTGACATTAACCTTCACGTTCGCTTCGGACAGGCCTAGCTCTTTTGCGACGTTTTTTCTCGTTCCCTGCCCGTCCTGCGTCGGAGCCCACACCTCGCAGTGATCGCCCTGAACATGGACGGTTGTGTTCATGGGTTCAATCGGAGCGTGTGCCAGGAAAGGGTACTCATACACGCTCTGTATCTGTTTGACCGGGCCTAGATGATGCGGGCCAGCATGCGAACTCGGCCAAGTCCATTCGGGAGGTTTTTCGAACGACGTGCGATACCTGGACGCCAAAACCTCCGAGGATTCGACAGTGTGTGGCGCTGCGTTCCAACTGATCTTAAGCTTCTCCCTTCCCTCCATTGCCGCCCATGTCGTCTTTGCAACCACTGCCACCTGGCGAATGCCATCCGCCGTTTTGATTTCGAACACCCGCAAGACACTCGGAACCTGGAGAGCATGGCTCGCGTCGAAGTCGATCAGTGAACCCCCGAGCATGGGACTTCGCGTGACGACGGCATACACCAAGCCAGGAAGGCGAACATCGAGTCCGAAGCACGCCCGCCCGAAGACTTTGTCAGGGATGTCGAGGTGAGGCAGAGGCTTTCCTAACAGCCTGAATTCTTCAGGAGCCTTTAGTCGTACTGTCTTTGCATCCGGAAGGGATAGGTGGCGAGCTTTTGCAACCAAGCTGCCATAGGTAAATACGCGCTCCGAAGGGCGATGAATGACGCAACTATTTCGGGCAAAACACTCTTCACTTGGAACGTTCCACCGATTCGCCGCTGCCTCGATCATCGCTTCGCGTACTTGAGCACCTGCCTGTCGTAACGGTAGGTAGCTACTGATTACGCTGTGACTCGCGCCTGTCCCTGTGCATTCCTCAGCTTGGATGACTGTCACTCGTGACCAATCCAGTTCCGCATCTTCCGCCAGCAACATGGGCAGCGCGGTGAAGACCCCTTGACCCATTTCGGTTTTTGCGAGCACGAGTTCCGTTCGGTCGTCGGGATAGATGTGTACCCAAGCGTCGAATGGGCCTTGGTCGGTGCCCAACTCATGACCAAAATGGCGTGGGCTATGCAACCGTATGCCGATAACAAGCGCACCACCCGCAACGGCAGCTGCCGACGTCGTGATAAATGTTCTTCGGCTCACCTTCATGCGCGCATCTCCGCAGCGCGGTGAATGGCTTTGCGGATGCGGAAATAAGTGCCACACCGGCATAAATTGCCGGCCAGCGCATCATCAATATCGGAATCAGTGGGTCGTGGTTTTGTCGAGAGTAAAGCCGCCGCCGACATAATCTGTCCCGGCTGGCAGTAGCCGCACTGCGGAACTTGCTCGGCAATCCACGCAGCCTGCACCGGATGCAGACCACTTTCCCCGAGGCCCTCAATCGTCGTGATCTTCTTGCCGACCGCTTTTTCGACATGGATCTGGCAGGAGCGCATAGCCGTTCCGTCCATATGCACGGTGCAGGCTCCGCACATTCCGATGCCACACCCGTACTTCGTGCCGGTCATGTTAAGCAAATCGCGCAAAGCCCACAGCAAAGGCATCTCGGCCTCTGCTTCGACAGTATGTTGTGCGCCATTGATCTGAAGAATGTAATGACCCATCTGCAACCTCTCTCATCACTTTCAAGGAGCACGGCAAATAGGTCGAGGGCTTTGCAGGAAAGAGCGGGGGTTTTGCAGGGAAGCTCGCAAACTATGCAGAGAATAAAATGCGCAGACGCTTTATGGTTATCGCTTTCGGTTAGGTGGAGGTGGAACCAGTAGTGACAAGGAGGCTCTGCCAGCCGTTCTTGCTCATCTTGAGCCGTTGGCCGTTCGACAACACAACCCAGCCCTCGGTCCTCCCTTCCCGAAGGATCTCCCTGACGTGATCAACGTTAACGATCGCTGAGCGATGGACGCGAACAAAACGTTTTGGGTCAAGGGTTGCAGAGAGTTGCTTGATTGTCTCCCGCAACATGAATGTCTTGCTTCCTACATGGAGGCGGGCATAATAATCGGCCGCCTCGATCCATTCGATCTCACCGATCGTCACAAAGGAATCCCTGGTTCCGTTCGGAACCAGGAGTCGTTGTGGATAGACTC
>JAJXXG010000092.1 GCA_021781255.1 Acidobacteriota bacterium | reverse complement strand
GCATCCTGGGCACGCACGCACCGGCGCGTCAGTTTCCGCGCAGCATGATTTCGAAAGCGCCCTTTGCCAACGAGGTGACTCCGCTGGGCGGCGCCTTCAAACGGATGCAGGAGACCAACTTCAAGGATTGGAAGCTTGCAGTGGACGGCATGGTTGCGCATCCCACCACGTTTTCGCTCGCAGACCTGAAGGCTATGCCGATGCAAAGCCAGATTACGGAGATCGCCTGCGAGGAGGGCTGGTCTTACATTGCCGAGTGGATTGGCACTCCGCTACATGAAGTACTGAAGACGGTCGGGGTGTTGCCGCAGGCGCGCTATGTCGCCTACTTTTCCATTCAGCCTGACTGGTGGGACAGTATGGACGTGGCCGAGGCGCTTCATCCGCAGACATTTCTGACGCTTGGCATGAATGACGATGATTTGCCCGTTGGCTTTGGCGGACCATTGCGCATGCGCGTACCTCGCCAGCTTGGATACAAGAGCGTGAAGTACATTACGCGCATCACCGCAATGGATTCAATGAAGCACTTCCGCGGGGGCAAGGGCTCGACCGAGCCGGAATTCGGCTACACCTGGTACGCGGGCATTTAAAGGCAATCAACCGGTATTGCGCAGCCCTGCACTGATGCCGCTGATGGTAGCGGCGATGGCGCGGTTCACTTCCGGTGTGTCTTCGCCTGCGCGCTTGCGACGCAGCATGTCCACCTGGATCAGGTGCATGGGATCCACGTAAGGATTGCGCAGTCGGATGGAGCGCGACAGGACCTGATTCTTCTCGAGTAGTACCTTCTGCGCCGTAATTGCCAGCACGGCACGTTCCGTGCGGTGAAATTCCGCTTCCAACATCTCATAGACACGTTTGCGCAGCTTTGCATCCTCAACCAGCGTTGAATAAAGCCGTGCCGTGCCAAGATCCGCCTTGCCCTGCGCCATCTCCACATTGCGCAGCAGATCAATAAAGAGTGGAAACTCGCGCGCCATGGTTTGCAGCAGCTCCAGCGCGCCCGGCCTTTCCAGATACTCGCCAAGCGCGTAACCCACACCGAACCATGCAGGCACCAGCAGTCGCGACTGCGTCCATCCAAATACCCATGGGATTGCGCGCAAATCGCTGATGTGCGGCGAAGCCTTGCGCCGCGAAGGTCGCGAGCCGATCTTCGCATGCTCCAGCTCACCCACCGGGGTGGATTGCTCAAAGTAGGTAATTACATCCGGGTTATCGAGGATGTGCTTGCGATAAAAGCCAAACGAGATATTCGAAAGTTCATCGAGCGCAGCCTCCCACTCCGGCTTGAGCACGCCGGTAAAGTGGCCCTCGGGGTCGCGTGCGTTGGGCCGGGCAAGCGCGTCGAGTGATGCGGCGATCATCAGCTCAAGATTGCGCTCGGCCAGAACCTCATCGGCATATTTGAAGTTGAGCACCTCGCCCTGTTCAGTGATGCGAAATTGGCCCTCGAATGCATCCATGGGCTGCGCGAAGATGGCGCGATGCGTGGGTCCCCCGCCGCGGCCCACCGTGCCGCCTCGACCGTGGAAGAGCCTAAGCTTCACGCCACACTCCCGCGCCACCGCATGCAAATCGCGATGCGCGCGGAAGATTTCCCATGTGCTGGTAAGCATGCCGCCGTCCTTGTTCGAGTCCGAATACCCGAGCATCACTTCCTGCCAATTCCCCCAGCTCGCCAGCAACTTGCGATAGTCCTCGCGCTGCCACAGTTCGCGGCATACTTCGGGCGCACGGCGCAGATCTTCAATCGACTCAAAGAGCGGAACGGGCATCAGGCCCGGATCTCTGTCCGCACCTGCCTCGCCGGGTTTGCCACCATTGCCTTCCACGCGTACCCCGCCCAACCGCGCCAGCCGAATCACTGCCAGCACATCATCTACCGTAGCCGCACCGCTGATGACATATTGGCGAATCGCCTCTGGCGTGCAGCTGGCCTTCACCTCGTTCACCACGCGGAAAGTCTCCAGCACGTTGGAGGTCTCCACGGAAAGGCCGCCTGCCAGTTCTGGCGCTATCGTGTCGGCAATCGCTTCCTTAAGTGCAGCGGCCAGCACACGTGCGTGCTGGCGAATGTCCAGCGTGTGCAAATGCAGTCCGAAAGTGCGCACCTGCAGAATCAGCGGATCAAGCAATGTGCGTGCAATGCGAAGCCCATCATTTGCGGCAAGTGACGCACGCATCAGCTCCAGATCGTCGAGGAATTCCTCCACGCAGTTGTAAGGTGGCAGCACCTGCGCCAGCTGATCCTGCCCCTGCGCCAGCGTAAAGGCCATCACGGGCATCGGGCCGCTGGAAGCCTGCAGGCTGCGATTCATGGTTTGAAGTGTTCGTTGCAGCCGCGCCTTCAGGCAGATGACGAAGCGGCGATAAAGCTCAAACTCATATTGCGCGCCGAAAATCTGTGCCTCCGGCGTGTGCACCCGCGCTACGTATTCTTGAAGCCGTTCGCGCAGTTCCCCGCTCGCGGGCCGCTGCTGTGCGCTGGTGGTCAGCAACTCCATGATCGAGTTGAGACGGCGCTGATAATAGAGAAGCAGGTGCCCGCGGGCCAGTCGAATCGCATCGCGTGTCACGTCTGGCGTCACAAACGGATTGCCGTCGCGGTCACCGCCAATCCATGAGCCAAAGCGCAGCACCAGCGGCAGCGCGTGTGCCTCCAGCTCCAGACCATAGGCTGCACGAAGGGCCTCGGCAATCTCGCGATAAAGCGAAGGCAGCGTGGCAAAGATGGAGACGTCGTAATAGTCGAGTCCCATCTTGATTTCGTCATAGACGGTGGGCCGCCGCGAACGCACCTCATCCGTTTGCCAGAGACTCGTGATCTCTGCGCGTACCATCTCTTCCAGTCGTGCCAGGTCCTCGTCGGGAATCGGAATACGGTCGAGCGCTGCCAGGAACTCGCCAATGCGCCGCCGCTTGAACATCACCGAACGGCGCGCCACCTCAGTGGGATGAGCCGTGAACACGGGGATGATGAGTACCTTGCGCAGCCATTCCATTGCTTCTTCAGCGCCAATGCCCACGCGGCGCATCTCGGCAAGCGTACCCGCCAGTGAACCGCGCTGCCGGCCGGCTTCGCCGCTCACCTGCAGGGCCAGCCGCCGCCGCTTGCGGTGATTCGTCTCTGCCAGGTTGATGAGCTCAAAGTAAAACGCAAAGGCCCGCGTCAGCAGCAGAGCCTGCTCTACGGGCAGCGAGTGCACAAGCTTCAGGGCCTGTTCAGCGTTCCGCGCGGCCTCTTCTTCGCGGCCGCCGGCCTCGGCGTCGCGGCGGCGAATCGTACCCTGCCGCAGAGCTTCTACCTGCGCAAACAGCTCCTCGCCGGCCTGCTCGCGCAGCACCTCACCCAGCAGTGTGCCCAGTGAGCGCACGTCGCGGCGCAGTGGAGCTTCCTTCAGCTCGCCACTGCGCGCTTCCAGCTCCGCTAGTCGCTGCGACCAGCTTTCAGGTTTCCATAAGAGCGCCATCGTTCCTTTGATTATGCACGAGCGGATGTGATGGATGTATCAGGAGTTGACGTCTCGCATTGCCATTCAAGGTGAAGAGGTCACTTTCCGCTAGGTACAGGTTCAATTGTGATGGTATGTTGGTTGCCGTCGGTCAGAGGTTTTTGTTTTTCTATGGCTTGCCCCATCCTCCCACGTCTGTGTCGCCGCCTGCTCACCGCCTTCGCTGTTTCTTTCCTGGCGACCCCATTCCTCTCGCAGGTTGCGCACGCCCAGAACTTTGACGCCACCCATCTGCACGGCCCAACGGACCTCGGCGCAACGTGGCTCGTTCATGCTGGCGACAACCCTGCCTACGCCCAACCCGGTTTTGACGACTCGCATTGGATGCCCTTCGACTCCAACACCTCGATCAAGGAAGATTTTGGAGCCAGCGAGCCCAGCGTGATCTGGTACCGCCTGCACGTGAAGGTCGATCCCAGCCAGACCGGCCTGGCTCTTCTTGAGTGGAGCCTGGAGCCTGCCTTTGAGATCTATGTCAACGGTCAGCCGCTGATATCGTGCGGCCGGGTGAATCCATTCGCACCGCATTCCTATATCGCAAGACTCCTAAAGCGAATTCCTGACCAGCAGATTGCCACCGGGCATCTCGTCATCGCCGTCCGGGTTCATGTTTCCAAACTCGATTGGGCAAATGCGGCCCCAGGGCTCTATGCCGCCAACCTCACCATCGGGCAGGAGACCTCGCTGCGGGAACACGCCTGGCTCAACGTCATTGGAGACAACCTGCTTCACTGGGTCAGTTGGTTCGCCGGCCTGGGGCTGGGCATTGTGGCCCTCGCGCTTTTTGTGGCGCAGCGCAGGCAGAAGGAGTATCTCTGGATATTTCTCCAATTTTCCTGTGTAGCGGCAAGCATACCGTTGCAAGTGTATGAACTCTTCCACACCGTGCCGTCCGCATGGGATCTGCTGACGGAGACGCTTGGACTCTTCGGGCTATTCTTCTACGTACTCACGCTCTTTGCCATTTTGAGGATACGGTTTATCGGGTGGTTTCGTATCCTTTTTGTCGTTGCTGCCATCGGAACGGCCTTCTCCATGGTGATCCAGTCGGAAAGGAACTTCTCTGGTTCAAGCGTGCTCGTAGCCAGTGCTCCCATGCAAATCCTCCTTGGGGTGGTACTTCCCATCCTGCTTGTTGTCCATTGGCGGCGGGGAAATCCAGAGGCAGGCATCCTGCTGATTCCGGCAATCTTCTCGAGTCTTGTGGATTACGTTCAATTCGCTGTGAGTGTGTTGATTCTCATACCGGCCTTTTCAAAGGTTGGACTTCAGGCTGTCGGAGTTGTCTACCACTACAATGTCGGGCCGATCATCCTGAACTTGAATTCATTGGCTCAACTACTCTTTGTTCTTTCACTTGCCATCATTATCATCCTTCGCTCCACCCGAATCAGCCGGCAGCAGGCGCAGCTTGAGGCTGAGGTCGCCGCGGCCCAGGAGGTGCAGCAGGTCATCTTGCCCGAACATGTAAGCAGTGTGCCGGGTCTGCAGGTGGAGACCGTCTACAAGCCTGCACAGCAGGTTGGCGGCGATTTCTTCCAGATCATTCCGGGTAAGACGGATGGAAGCCTTCTGATTGTTGCTGGTGATGTGACCGGCAAGGGGCTGAAAGCCGGCATGCTGGTGGCACTGCTGGTGGGCGCGATTCGCAGCACCGCGGAGACCACACGCGATCCTCTCGCAATACTTGAAGCGCTCAACCGGCGGCTTCTGGGCCGCGGCGACGCGCAGGCTACTTGTTTGGCGCTGCGGATTGAGAAGGATGGGGCAGTCACGCTTGCCAATGCGGGCCACCTGCCGCCTTATCTGAACGGCGAGCCCCTCGCGATGGAAGGCGCATTGCCGTTGGGCCTCGCGGAAGGCGCAACTTTCAGCCTGACCCATTTCAAACTAAACGAGAGTGACCGACTTATGCTCATCTCGGACGGTGTGGTGGAGGCCACCGACGCGCAAGGCGCGCTCTTCGGCTTCGAGCGCGTCCATGAGCTGTTGAAGGGATCCGTCACTGCCGAGCAGGTTGCCGGCGCCGCGCAGGAGTTCGGGCAGGAAGACGACATCAGCGTCATCTCCATCACTCGCAGCTTCGCATCCGCGCTCGCCTGACGGGTTGGAGATGGTGAATCACGCGCCGTCGAGCTGCAGCATCAGCTCTTCCCACTCCGCCGTGAGCGCCGCGGCCTCTTCGCGCAGGTTTGCAGCCAGATCCGTGAGGCGCTGTGTCTCCTCGGCTGACACAAACACGCCAAGCTCCTGCTCGGTGTTGGCCAGAGCCGCCTCCACGCGGGGAATTTCTTCCTCAAGAAACGCGCAGCGCTCTTCCATCTGCCTCTGCTTGATTGGATTCAGCCGCCGTGCGCGCGGCGATGCGCCATTCGTGCCGCTTTGCGCATCCGCTTGCGCTGCAGCAGTTGTCGCAACTGGAACGGGCTCAGCCGGGGTTGCACGCTTCGCCTCGGTCTCGAGCGCGGACTCGCTCGCGGCCAGCGCCTGCGCGGCCTTCCAGCGCAGATAATCCTCGTAGTTGCCGTCGTACATCGTGATGGAGCCGTTCTCCACCTCGAGCACGCGTGTCGCCAGCCGATCAATGAAGTAGCGGTCGTGCGAGACGAAAATCACCGTTCCGCTGAAGGCCGCCAGCGCGTCCAGCAGTACATCCTTCGCGCGCATGTCCAGGTGATTTGTTGGTTCATCCAGTAGCAGAAAATTCGATGGTGATACAAGTATTCGCGCCAGGGCAAAGCGGTTGCGCTCGCCGCCGGAGAGCACGCCCAGTGTCTTGAAGACGTCGTCGCCGGTAAACAAAAAGCAGCCCAGCAGTGACCGCAGCTCACTCTCCGGCACCTTGCGCGCTGCAAGGCTGATGTCGTCCAGCATGCGCGCTTCCGGGTTCAGCACCTTGTACTGGTCCTGCGCGAAATATTCGCTCACCACGTTGTGGCCCAACCGCACTGAGCCCGCTGTCGGCTGCTCCGCGCCGGTTAGCAAACGGATCAGCGTGGATTTTCCTGCGCCATTCACGCCAACCAGCGCCACGCGATCGCCTCGCTCAATCGAAAATCGCCCGTTCGCAAAAACCTGCTTCTCGCCGTAGCTCTTCGCCAGACCTTCCGCCTCCGCCACCATGCGCCCAGAAGGTGGCGGTTGTGGAAAGCTGAAGTGAATCACCGGCTCTTCCTCGGGAATCTCAATGCGCTCGATCTTCTCCAGTTCTTTAATACGCGACTGCACCTGCTTGGCCTTCGTCGCCTGGTAGCGGAACCGATTGATGAACGCTTCGAGATGTTCAATCTGATCCCGCTGGTTGCGATAGGCAGCGAGCAGCTGCGTACGGCGCTCCTCTTTCTGGGTCAGGTATTTTGTGAAATTGCCCTGATAAATGGTGAGTCGCTTGTTCCAAATCTCCACCGTGCGGTCAATGGTCACGTCAAGGAAGTAGCGGTCGTGAGAAATGAGAATGTAGCCGAAGGGATAAGCTTTCAAATAGTCTTCAAGCCAGTTGCGCGTCTCCAGATCCAGATGGTTTGTCGGCTCGTCCAGCAGCAGAAGATTGGGCCGCGCCAGCAGCAGTTTGGCCAATGCAATGCGCATCTGCCAGCCGCCCGAGAACTCGTCTGTCAGCCGCGGCCAGTCGTCTTTGCTGAAGCCGAGGCCGGTGAGCACGCCGCCCACCTGCGCATCCAGCGCATAGCCATCCAACGCGTGAAAGCGCTCCTGCAGCATCGAGTAGCGCTCGGCCGCGGACTCATATTCAGCGCTCGCGTGATCCAGATCGGAGAGTCGAGCGGCCTGCTCTTCAATCTCGCGCTCCATGCCGCGCAACTCATCGAAGACGCTCAGGCACTCCTGAAACACTGTGCGTCCCGTCAGGCGCAGCCCCTCCTGCGGCAGATAGCCAATGCTCATGCCGCGCGTCTGCTCAAGCGTGCCGTAGTCCAGCGGCTCAAGCCCGGCCAGGATCTTCATCAGCGTGGACTTACCTGTGCCGTTCGCGCCAACCAGCGCCGTCTTTTCCTTGGCGCGAATCAACCAATCTGCTTCAAGAAAAAGAATGCGCGGTCCAAAGCGCTTGCCAGCCTGTCGCAGAGAAAGCATATCCCTCTATTTTCGCAGAGGGGCTTGGCTATTCGAATTACGTACGCAAATCACTTGCGGGCCGTCTTTGCGCGGCAGGTTGAGAAGAATAAGCAGGCGGTACTATTCTTCCCCGGCATCATAGCAGCGCCGTCCAGGCGTACTGCATTGCGAGAGGTGCACAAAGTGCTCGTCCGGTCCGGCCGGGCCCATGGTGCGAAGGCACCAATAGCTGGAGCTTGCGGCCACGCCGGGAAGCCATGAGTCGACATTTTGAGGTGTGGTACCGTAGGGGTTCTTGGTGCGCAGGCACTGGCAGGGCTGAGTGGTGCGTTCCGTGACAAGGCTCATGAGCAATTCCTTTCTGCGCCATCAGGTGCGGCGCTGCTGCTGCAGGGACGTATTCGGGTCAGCCGGCAGCGCTGGGGTCGCGGCCCATCTGTCCGGCGGCCAGCAGAATGGTGCGTGCAATGGCCACGGGGAAGAGTTGCACCTTGTAGCCATTCATTGAGAGCGGCATCGCGCCGGTCATTGCGGCCTTTCCAGCTTCGCGCGCCAGCTCCGGTGTAATCGGCTTGCCTGCGAGCACGGCTTCCGCTTCCTGTGAGCGGCGAACCCTGGGTGAAGCCGCACCCATGGCCACCACCGCGCGCCGGCAGATGTTTCCGTCCATTTCCAGCACGATGCCCGCATCGGCATTCGCCCAGTCGTGGCTCTCCTTGTCGGCATACTTCTGGTACGCCGAGCGGGTTCCTGCCTTCGGCTTGGGCAGATGAATGGCCACCAGCAGCTCGTCCGGTTCCAGCACGTTAAAGCGGTGCGGATTCGCATCCGGCTGCACATAAAGATCACTGATATGCACCATCCTCTTGCCACGTTTGGCAGAGGTCAGCTCCACACTGCCATCCAGAGCCAGTACTGCCACCGCGCCTGACGAGGGCGCTACTGACGGGCATCCATCGTAGTCCATGATGGCGTGGAACTGGTTCAGGCCCGAGAAGGCGAAGCAAATTTCCTTTCCTTTGCGGATGCACTGGAACTCGGCAGAGCGGAAATACCAGCACTGCAGCTCCTGCAGCAGGTTGCCGCCGATGGTGCCCATATTGCGAATATGGGGAGTGGCAGCGTGACCCACCGCATCAGAAAGTACGGTGTAATGTGCGCGAATTGTCGGGTGGTCCGCCACTTCGGCCAGCGTGGTCAGCGCGCCAATCCGCAGTCCGTCATCGGTGGTCTGCACGCCGCGCAGTTCCTCAATGTGCCGGATGTTCACCAGCCGCGTGGGCGTGTCTGTGCCGTTCTTCATCCGGTCCAGCAGGTCCACGCCGCCGGCCTTCACTACCGCGCCATCTTTCAATTGCTTCAGCGCGGCATCCACGGTTGTGCATTCGGCAAGAGTGAAGGAGTTCATAGGCCCTCCGTCGTTGATTGCGGTTGGTTGAGCGCGGCGAGCACCACCGCGGGTGTCATGGGCAGCTGGCGAATGCGCACGCCCGTCGCGTTATAAACCGCGTTGCCAATGGCGGCACCGGCGGAGATGATGCCTGCCGCTTCTCCAATGCCCGAGGCATCTGTTGAGCTTTGCCCGATGTAGGACTCGGTAAGCTGCACCTCAATCTGCGGAATCTCGAAAGAGCCAACAATCTTGTATTTGTCCAGATTCGGATTCACCATCAGGCCGTAATTCGGATCCAGCAGCCGGTGTTCAAACAGCGTGTAGGAGATTCCCTGAATCACGCCGCCGTTAATCTGGCTAATGGTCTGCATCGGATTCATAGGCCGGCCGCAGTCGTGCACCGCCAGCACGTGCTTTACGTGGATGCGGCCAGTTTCAGTGTCCACGGCAACTTCGGCAATGTCCACGCCGCCATAGGTGTC
>JAJXXG010000793.1 GCA_021781255.1 Acidobacteriota bacterium | reverse complement strand
CGCAAAACCCGTCAGCGTCTTCAATGGCACGGTCAGCGCCATCACCGGCAGTTGCGGGCTCAGCTTGCCTAACAACGCCACGGCCACCTCGACCAGCAGCGTTGCTGCCAGTACCGGCGCGGCCAGAAACACGCCTCCCGTCGCGCGCACAATCGCCATCGCTGCCGGAGGTCCCAGCGCATAGCTTCCCAGCGGGACAACGCGAAAGCTGCGCACCATCGACGCCAGCAGAATCCGGTCGAGGCCCGCCGTAATCACCACCAGCGTGCCCATCAGTTGAAACAGGTCGCCCATCAGCGGTGTCTGTATCGCCGAGGCAGGATCCATCAGGTTGACCAGCGAAAAGCTCAACTGCAAACCCACAACCTGCCCGGCAAAGAGCAGCATCTCGTTCAACAGCGCGAGCGAGAGCCCGTACACCAGCCCGACCGACAACTCGCCCACAATCGCCGGGAAGCTGATCGCCGCCTGCGCCTGGGGCAGCGCAGCCACCAGCGGCGCCAGCAGAAATGCGGCCATCCCAACGAAGACCGCTTTGGCGCGCATTGGGAGAGCGGTCGAGGAGAAGAACGGAGCGAAGGCAACCATTCCGCTCACCCGCACCAGGGCCAGCGCCATTGCGCTCAGAAATGTTGTCCAATCCGTCATTTCAGCTTCTAGCCTCTAGCTCCTAGCTGACAGATCTATTCGTTGTGGTCCGATGCCGTTCGTCTAAGCGATTTGCAGCTAGAAGCTAGTAGCTGGTAGCTGGAAGCTGCTTTCATCCCAGATACCGGTGAAAGTCGCCCAGGAGCAGCCGCGTATACGCCGCCAGCCGCTCCAGAAACCATGGCATCCCCACCAGCAGAATCAGTGCCACCGCCGCCAGGCGCGGCACCGAGGTCAGCGACTGTTCCTGCAGGCTGGTCAGGGTCTGAATCAGGCTGAGCACAAAGCTCAACGCTGCCGCCGCGATCAACAAAGGCGCGGCCAGAATCATGGCTTCCCGCATCAGTTGGCGCATCAGCTCGGCTACCAGGTCGGGCGTCACACTTAAATCCTCAAAAGCTCTTCAATAACGAGCTCGCCAGCAGGTTCCATCCATCCACCATCACAAACAGCAGGATCTTCAAGGGCGTCGAAACCACCACTGGAGGCAACTGAAACATGCCAATCGAAGTTGTGATCGCGGCCGTCACCATATCAATCAGCAGAAAGGGCAGAAACAGCACCGCGCCGATAGCGAACCCGGCCTTGAGTTCGGAGAGCACGTAGGCCGGCACCACCACGCGCATGGGCAGGTCGTCGGGCCTGTTGGGCCGGGGAATCTGCCCTGCAGCCGTAAACAGCTCGAGGTCCTTCTCCCGCGCGTACTTCAGCAGAAAGTGCTTCACCGGCTGCGCGCCGCGGTCAATCGCCTCCAGGCCTGTAATCTGCCCCGTGCGGTACGGCTCCACGGCCTGCTGGTCCACCTGATTCAGCACTGGCGCCATCAGGAACCACGTCATCATCAGCGCCAGCCCCATCAGCGTGGGATTCGAGGGCGCCGTCTGCGTGCCCAGCGCCTGGCGCAGGAAGTGAAATACCACCAGCAGCCGCACCAGCGGCGTCATCGCCATCAGGATCGCGGGCAACAGCGTAATCAGCGTGAGAACAAAGAGAATCGTCCAGGGGGTCGCATTCGAAGGTTGCAGCTTTGCGTTCAGATCGGGCAACAGCGGCACGGCCGGCGGAGCCGCCGCGGCCATTGAAGCCACCTGCGCCGCCCATGGAGCTACCATGAGACCCTCGGCCGCCGCTCGGTTTCATGGCGCGGCCCCGTTCGAGCATCCTCGTCCAGCACAAAAAACGCCGGTCCTCCCTCAGCCGAGGTCGCCACCAGAATCCTGCGCCCTTCGGCCTCGACCAGGGCCAGCGTCTGCCGCGGCGCCAACGCGATGCGTTCGACGAGCATCAACCGCGGCTGCACGCGCTGTCTGTCGCGCATCTTCTTGAGCAGCCACCCCGCGAGTCCGCCGATCCGCTTCCTTGGTCCGAATTTCTTTTGAGCGCCCAATTCGCTTCCGCCTCTCACTTCCCATTCTCTGGTCCGCTCAGGCCAGCCGCGTCACCCGCACCATCAATCGCGTCTCCGCTACCTCAAACTCGCTCCACGCCAGTTGCGTGTTGCCCGCAGCCAGAGGAACGTCCTCCCGATGGCCCCATTTGGACTCGATCAATTGCCCCGGCGCCAAAGCCAGAAGATGGCGCACCCTGAAATCCCTCACCGGGACTGCCACATCCAGTTCCACCGGCAATTGCGCCACCTGTGCGCCGAACACGGTATCTTCTTCTTCCTCCGCCTGCCGTGGCGCAGGAACCATTGCTTGCCCGGCAGACCCCTCTCTCGTTAATGCTGTTTCACCCAATGCGGCGCTTGCCGCCGTTGGTTTATGAGCTGTGGCCATGCGATTTGAAACCTTGCAGAAAGATGACCAGAAGATGGTTGAAAGAATTGGAATGTTTTGAGAATTGCGCGCCGCCCTTCCGGCTCACTCTCACCCCTCAAGCAACATCGCTGCTACACTGAAGGTGGGGAATATTTGCGGTTTTTCTCTCCGCTCAAGGACGGAAAACAGCCCCGATTGAGGTCCAAGACTATGCCAGAACCTAAAGAAACAAAAAGCCTCCCGGAAACCGGCCTGCGCCTCAAGGTGGGACTCGCTGAGATGCTCAAGGGCGGCGTCATTATGGACGTGATGAGCGTCGAGCAGGCCCGCATCGCCGAGGAATCCGGCGCCGTCTCCGTCATGGCTCTCGAGCGCGTGCCTGCCATGATCCGCGCCGAGGGTGGCGTAGCCCGCATGGCCAGGCCGAGCCTCATCAAGCAGATCACTCAGGCCGTCTCCATCCCCGTGATGGCCAAGGCCCGCATCGGCCACTTTGCCGAGGCGCAAATTCTGCAGGAACTGGGCGTTGACTTCATCGACGAGAGCGAGGTGCTGACCCCCGCCGACGAAGCTCACCACATCGACAAGCACGCTTTTACTACGCCCTTTGTCTGCGGCGCGCGAAACCTCGGAGAGGCCCTGCGCCGCATCGCTGAAGGCGCAGCCATGATTCGCACCAAGGGCGAGGCCGGCACCGGCGACGTCGTGCATGCCGTCCAGCACATGCGCCAGATCACGCGCGAGATGCGCACCCTCACCGTACTCACCGAGCAGGAACTCTACGCTGCGGCCAAAGAGCACCAAGCTCCCTACGAGCTTGTACGTATGGTCGCTCGCAGCGGCAAGCTCCCCGTGCCCAACTTCTCTGCCGGCGGCATCGCCACGCCAGCCGACGCCGCCCTCATGATGCAGCTCGGCGCCGAGGCCATCTTTGTCGGCTCGGGAATCTTCATGAAGGAGCGCGCCACCCCGCTCGACGTCGAGAACGACCCCAAAGAGCGCGAAGAAGCCATCTCGCGCGCCAAGGCCATCGTGATCGCCACCACGCACTTCAACGACCCCAAGATCCTGGCCGAGGTCTCGGAGCAGGTTACCGGAACCATGAAGGGTCTTGCCGCCGCTTCAATCGAGGAGTCGCAGTTGCTGCAAACCCGCGGCTGGTGAGGGTGCCACTCAGGCGAGCGCTCGCTAGCTGTTCTTTCCCTGAATGCTCTTGTTTTTCACGAATGGGCGCGGCTGATTCATGGCGAATCCCGCGATTTGAATGAAGACGCCAATATCGCTGCCGCAGCCCGTATTCCTCGTCATGTTGCCGTTACCAGAAACGCGAAAGATTTCTCAAATTTTTATGTGCGGGTACTCAACCCGCTTACCGCCAATCCAAAAACGCCGAAACACTGACGTCACCACCTGCAACAGGTTTCATCCGAACAAAACCCTCTTTTTCCGCAACGCAGCCTACTATTATGATTTTCGATGCGTCCAAACAAGGGTGGGAGTAATCTCATCCTTACAGGGGCCTCTATGCCTTCCCTCTTTACGCCCATCCCAGCGGAAACTGAACGTAAGGCGCCCGGAACCGGCGGCAAACCGCCCGTCGACCGTCGGCCCACCGGGGGCGGTGGCGGCGGCGGCGACGACGACTGGAGAAACCCGCGCCACAGGCCTCGTGAGCTTCTGTATCGTACCCGAGCATTTGTCTTTTGTGCCCTCGCCGGCGACATGATGTTTTTTGTCGTGCTCGTAGCGCTGTTTTACGCGCGCCAAGCCGGCACTCACATGGACCCCCAAACCCTCCGCCAGATCGGCGACTGGCGTCCCGTCCTTCTGCCCCCCATTCTCTTCCTCAACACCGCCGTGCTCTTGCTCAGCAGCCTGACCATGGAGCGGGCCCGCCAACACATCTTCCGCGAAATTGACGTGCTCGAGGAGTGGCTGGGGATGGGTAAACCAGCCCTGCGCCGCACTCTGCCATGGGTCGCCCTCACGCTGGTTTTGGGACTGACGTTTCTCTCCGGCCAGGTTCTGGCCTGGAAGCAATTAACTGCGCAGGGCTTTGCCTTCGATCGTTGGGCGACTCCGGCAAGCTACTTCTTCTACGTCATCACGGGACTGCATGCAGCCCACCTTCTGCTCGGCGTACTGGCATTGGTCCTTTGCCTCGGTGGCCTCGCCAGGCTCAAACGCGTGGAATCCCGCCAGATCGCCGTCGATGCGGCGGCATGGTTCTGGCACACTATTGGCCTCGCATGGCTACTCTTGTTTGCCGTGCTGACCTTCGGGCAATAACACCCACCGCAAACGGATAGCTTGCAGGTCGCCCCCCTTTTTCCCCGCAGGCTGCACCGGCATTTTTGATTCGCGTAAAGTTTACTCCGCCCTCACCATCTCCCGCTTCCTCATCGCAATCCGCTTGCCGCACGCGGGGCAGGAGAACCGGTCAAAGAGACCCACGCCGCTCACTTTGGCGGCACACCATGGGCATTTTCCTCTCAGCGCGTTCAGGCCCATCAGCGATCCAATGAGCGGCGCGCACACCCCGGCCACAATCATCGGAAGACCCAGGACTACCCCCAGGCCGGTCAGGCAAATCATACCGCCCACAAGGATCAATACCGGCGCCGCTAACAATCCCATGACCAGGCCGCTGATCCCGCTCCTGACCGGCGCCTTTTCGTGCTCAGGGTGCTGAAGGGCGATCACCGAGGCTTCCCGCTCCGCTGCGGCTCCGCAATGCGGACAGAACTTCCAGAGCGATTCGAGACGTGCCGAGCATTTTGAACAGGTCTCGTTCATAGGACGACCGCTCCTTGACGGTTACGGCAAGAAGTGTGGTCCCAACGAAACATACTTGACCGTGATTCTCATCACGCTAATATCCGAATACGGGAACCGCGCCGTCAGCATACAACAAGGCTTAACAAGCACGCCGCAACCGGGCGCTATCGCACGCGGAGAACCCGGAAGGCCTGAAGGATTGACACCAGGTCCCTCTAGCCGTCATCAGCTTAAAACCAATCTCTACGAAGCAGTTATCGTTCCCGCCGCGCCATTGGCATTTCTGCTGTTTGTATTGAGTTGTTCCGCCACCATGGCCAGCAGATCTTGCGGCGGCACAGGCTTGTTGAGCAGTCTGAAGCGGTGTCCTTCGCGCCCCGCCGCCGCCATCAAGTCGACCGTCGACGCCTGCCCTGAAAACAACAGAATCTCGCACTCCGGGAAGAGGTCCTTGATGGTAATGGCCAGTTCGATGCCGTTCATCCCGCGCAACACCACGTCTGTGATGAGCAATTCGGGCGGCGAATGCAATGCAGTTTCCAATGCGTCGTCCGCATCGTATGCCGCGATCGCGGCGAAGCCGCTTAAGGTGAGGACTTTAGCCAAGGTGTCAGCGATCACACATTCATCATCGACCACCAAAACCCTCGGGCAATATTCGCTTGCGCAGGACGACGGCCCTTTGGCGGACGACACGATAGGGGAGTTTCGTGTTTCGTTCATTGCCAAATACCTCCGCTTCTTTTAACACTCTTGCAAGTTTCATTCCATTTTGGCCGGCACATCCAAGTCCCGAAAACCCAAGAAAATTTCACGCTATCGACAGTGTCTCCAGTAAGGTCCCCTTCGTTTTTGCATGCGATTTATGAATTTTTTACGCAGTTAGGTCATTTTTACCTGAACGATAGCACAACGATACGTTAGCCGCACGGTACTTTCGTCTCTGTATCCCATCCCACAAGGCATACGCCGAACACGCTCATGCATCTCAGTGCATCAGAGGGTTGAAGTTGTGGCAGCAGATCGAACCACGGATTCCGCACCCTTCGGGTTTCAGGCGGTTCGCCAGAATCAGATCCCGAAAGGCCGCCAAGGAAAGCACAAGAAGTTTATCTCCGTGCTTCTCAATGAGCTTCATCGTGTGAAACCCGGCTCGGCGCTGAAGGTGCCTCTCTCCACGCTGCCTGCCAATAAGGCGAATATCCGCGCCGCACTCAACCGTGAAACGCGCAAAAAGGGAATGGCTGTGGCTACATCGAGTGATCCCGAAAATCTCTATATCTGGAAAGTCAGGGGGAAGCCCTGATACGATTTTGTTTATTTCGCGAGCAATCATTGTGGACGCCATACGCATCGACAAGTGGCTTTGGGCGGCGCGCTTCTTCAAGACGCGGGCGCAGGCCTCGCGTGCGTGCGATATAGGCAGAATTCTGTCGAACGGACTCAGGGCCAAACCGGCGCGCGAGGTGCGCACCGGCGACAAGCTTCACATCGAGAACGACGCTGGCATCTTCGAGATCGATGTGCTCGCACTCAGCGGCATGCGCGGCCCCGCAGTAGTGGCGCACACGCTTTACAGTGAGACCGACGCCAGCCGCGAGGCGCGTCTCAGGCTGAACGAAGAGCGCAAGGCCATGCAGCAATATGCGCCATTGCCTGAGCGCAGGCCCTCCAAGCGCGACCGCCGACGCATCATCCAGTTCCGCGGCCGAATCTGAAGCAACCCAACGCACGAAAGCCCGGCACAAGTCCGGGCTCTCATTGCTCGCTACTCAAATATATGCGTTATGCGATCAGCCGCTTGACTTTTTCTTCAATCACATCCTGGGGCACAAAGCCGACGATCTGATCGGCCACCTTGCCGCCCTTGAAAAGCATAAGAGTTGGAATACCGCGAATGCCGTACCGCGATGGAGTGGCGCCGTTCTGGTCCACATTCACCTTCGCCACCTTCAGTTTGCCTGCGTAAGCCGCAGCCAAACCGTCCACGATTGGCGCTATTGCCTTGCACGGACCGCACCAGACGGCCCAGAAATCCACCAGAACAGGCTGCTCGCTCTGCAGCACCTCCTGGTCAAAACTTTCATCGCTCACTTCCAAAACACCTAGTCCAGCCATGATCCTCCTTGCGGACCCGCACTAATTCATTCATTGTACAGGAAACCGTATACATATCTGATGCAGCAGAGCAGCGCAAAGTCGCAGACCATCCCACAGTCTGGATGCCCGCCCGGAAGGAGGAATCACGGCTTGAACTCGATG
This sequence comes from Acidobacteriota bacterium, assembly GCA_021781255.1. The sequence continues at coordinate 2,036 of JAJXXG010000793.1, read as the reverse complement.
AGATTCTCCGTTCTTGCGCCGCGCAAGACCCGCTGCCGCACAAAGAAAAGCGCCCGGATCCCAAAAGGAATCACGGGCGCTAGAGCAGCCCTCCCCCAGAACTGCTCACGCAGCGAATGTAGTTGCATGATCAATAAATGGCAAGCAAACTTCGGTAATCCCCCCCAGTGCCCAAAGAGTCAATAGTTGCTCACCTAGGCAAGCACGTTAACTTTTTAATAACGCATGAGATTATGGAAATACGATCATTTTCTAGATATAGATATTATTTATTTTCAATAAGTTGGCTTGCTCCTGTCCCTGAAAACCGGCAAATCGCCAACTCCGCTTCCATGCGATTCCCGATGGCTTCTTTAATTGCAGATGAGGCCATCGCCAAGCTTTGCTCCTCATCAACAACTACGAGCACTGCTGGGCCCGCGCCGCTTAGAGCCGCTCCTAAAATGCCGTGCTCGCCCACCAGCGGCTGCAGCAGCGGCAACAAGGGGCAGATGGGCGCGCGATAGGGTTGATGGATACGGTCGTTCATGGCCAGCCGCAGCAGATCGCCCCGAGCCTGCGCAAATGCCAGCCCCAGGACAGTCGCCGACTGCAGGTTCGCGACCACATCTTCCAGCGAATAACATGCAGGCAGCACAGCGCGTGCCTTGCTGGTGGCAAGCGGCTCGGCGGGGAAGACGCAAATGGCGCGCCATTCCCGAGGAGGTTCCACCTGCGCCACGTGAACGCTCTTTCCCTCGCACACAGCCGTTACGAATCCGCCCAGCCAGCAGGCCGCCACGTTGTCCGGATGGCCCTCAAGCCGGTAAGCCTCCTCCAGAATGCAATCCGTGCCCCACGCAAGCTGCCCAAAGTGCACCGCGAGTGCGATGGCGGCAAGGCGCGCGGCCGCCGATGAGCCGCAGCCCATGCCCAACGGAATGCTATTCGCCAAGCGTATAGCCAGCGGCACAAGCGGACGATTGCGACTCAGCAGGAGCTGCTTATATGTCTCGAGAATCAGGTTGTCTTCGAGCTGCGCGCAACGATCCGCATTGCGCCCGGTGGCGGTGATCGAAAACTCCTGCGCGGCCTCGGCCTCTACCTCGAGATAAAAATCCAGAGCCACAGCCACAGCGTCGAAACCAGGGCCTAGATTCGCTGAAGTTGCCGGCAAGCGTAGCCGAAGTCCGCCCTGCTTTCCCTGATCTTTCGTCTGGCCGCTCATACCACTTTGCCCTTCAACGCGGCCAGCACCGCCGCCGGCGTAGCATTCACGTTAATCGCATTCCGCCGCAGCGCGACCATCTCTGCTTCCATGCCGCTTTTCTCCTCATCGGTCAGCAGCGTTCCGCGATGGAAGTCGATGGTGTAGTCCGCGTCCTTCAGCGTATGGCCCGTCAAGACCAGAACCACGGTATCGCTGGATCGGATCGCGCCCTTCGCGTGCAGCTTTTTCAGTCCGGCCAGGGTCACGGCCGAAGCCGGTTCGCAGCCCAGCCCCTCGGCGCCCAACTCTGCTTTGGCAATCGCGATCTCGGCCTCGGTCACATCCAGGCACCATCCGCCGCTTTCCTGGATTACCCGCGCAGCCTTGCGCCAGGAGGCAGGATTGCCGATGCGAATGGCCGTAGCGCGTGTGTGCGCCTCCACCGGCTCCAGAGCCTCGCCGTGGCTGGTCTCAAAACTCCTTACGAGCGGATTGGCACCCGCGGCCTGGATGACCGAGATGCGGGGCAACCGCGCTATCAATCCCAGCTCGCGCAATTCGCGGAATCCTTTTCCCAGCGCTGAGCTATTGCCCAGGTTTCCGCCGGGAACAATCAGATGGTCGGGCACGTTCCAATCGAAGGCTTCGGCAATCTCGAAGGCCGGTGTTTTTTGGCCCTCGAGCCGGTAAGGATTCACAGAGTTCAGCAGGTAGATTGGCGCTTGCTTCACGATCTCAGTCAGCACGCGCAGGCAAGTGTCGAAGTCAGCATTCAACTGGCAGGTCAAGGCCCCATAATCCATCGCCTGCGACAGCTTGCCCCACGCAATCTTGCCGTCGGGAATCA
>JAJXXG010001252.1 GCA_021781255.1 Acidobacteriota bacterium | reverse complement strand
AAACAGCAGCAATTCCACCGCAAGCAGCACGGCCGCCAACGGGGTTGAAAACACGCCGGTCATACCCGCTGCTGCTCCGGCAACCAGCAGAGTCGTGCGCTCGGCATCTGTCAGATGAAACAGTTGCCCCAGGAGCGATCCCACCGAGCCCGCCGTCATAATAATCGGCCCTTCCGCTCCAAAAGGGCCCCCTGAGCCAATTGCGACCGCCGCGGAGAGCGGCTTGAAAATAGCCACGCGCGGATGAATACGAGCCCCTTGCATCAGGATCGCCTCAATCGCCTCCGGCATGCCGTGACCACGAATCTTGTCCGATCCGAACCGCGCCATGACGCCAATTATGATGCCACCGGCAATCGGAACAAAAACAGCGAGCCAGCCAAGCACGTTCTGCGCGGGCGATACGAAGCTCCAGCTCAACCGCTGATAGTAAAAAAGGTTTGTGGCCGCATAGATCAGGTGCAGCAACATCCAGGCCAGCACTGCGCCAGCGCCGCCCAGCAGCGCTCCCAGCAGGCTAAGCAGCATTATCCGCGGATCGGCGTTGAAATCCCGCAGACGCGCGTTCGAAGGCAATCCTGCACCCTTCATCGTGTTTCCCTGCCCCGGTCGCGCGCTGGCCCTTTACGCAGCGCATTTGGGCGCAGAACATGGCGCAGTGCGCGCACCAGCTCCGGACCAGACTGCTCCAGCTCGCGCATATGAAACTCAGCCAGCGAGGCCAGTATCCGTTCCCCCTGCGCGGTAACGCGTAGCAGCATCTTGCGATGGTCGTTTGGATCGGCACACCGCCGCAGAAACCCCTGCTCGATGGTGCGGTCCACCAGCTCAACCGTGCTGTTGTGCCTCAGCAGCATGCGCGCCGCGACATTCGCGATTGTCGGCTCGATCCCGTCAGGCATGCCGCAGACGCATTGCAGCATCTGATATTGCTGGTTGCGCAGGCCCGCCTCCTCGGCGGCAACCTGGCTCACATGCAGAAAACGGCGAAGCTGAAATCGGAACTCGGCAAGGCGCTGCAATTGGGCAATGTCAAGCTCGCCAGCGGATAAGGCAGGGGCCCTGCGCATTGGCCCGGAAAGCGTCTTCATGATTGTATCGTATCACGATCATATCGTTTAGCGATATGTTATAGCGTGCCATGCGTTGAATGGCCTGACGCTCGACTTGAGTAAGGCCAACCGCGCGCAAGGCGGCAATCCCATGGCCGTCAGGCAAAGATGCTCAATTGGCCCCCCGGGCCCGTCTCGCCGGCCGGCTCCCCTGCGGCCTCTTCTTCTCCGCCCTCCGGCTGGCCTTCGCGCTCGTCGCCCGCGCCGTCATCCTCCGCGCCGCCCGCCGGGCAGCCTTCACAGGGCGAGTAGGAGTCGTCACTGGGGCTCGCCGAGTTCTCAACCCTAGTCATCTTAATGGGAGTCGCATCAGTGTGCCCGCTGCTGATCACCGCATCGAGGCTTACATTGGCAATCGGACCGATTCCCATAGGGGCCGTCTCCTTGCTCCAGAGTGCATTACTCCTCCAGATATCGACTCGCCGAAAGCGAACATGAGGCGCCATTAAGAATGCCTCCCCATACCGGACGCCTCGCCGCGCCTTTCTCTTCGTGCCTGCCTTCCTCCAGGCTGCGCCCTGGTTGTTACACTGGGGCCATGATGGAAGAACTGGAATTCCGCCGGATGGCCGATTCAGCGCTGGATGCGCTCAAGAGGCATTTGATTTTGCGCGAGGAAGAGCAGGGCGCAGCCTTCGAGGTCGAGGAGCAGAATGGCGTCTTGAATGTCGTGTTTGAAGAGCCCGCGAGCAAGTTTGTGATTACGCCCAACACGCCCGTGCGGCAAATATGGATATCTGCCCTCTCAACCAGCTTCAAGCTTGACTGGGATCAGGCCGCCGCCGCATTCGTACTGCCCCGCACCGGCGAGCAGCTCACGCCGCTCGTCGATCGTCTCATCGACGAATTCTGCGAGTCAGCCTGACGCCGTGCAACAGCCGCGCTTGAAAGTCGCATCGGCTGTTGGCGAGCCGCATAAAAATGGCCCACTCTCCCCGGACCGCGATTCACGCGCGCCGAAAAAGTTGGGGCATCTGCATCCAAAGCGGTTACTGCAGCGAGTAGACCGTCTTCAGTACCTTGTCCGCCACGTTCTGCGGCAGCGGCGCATACGAAAGTGACGAGGCTTCGCTTTCGCCCGACTTCACAATCCAGCTCAGCATGTCCTTCAGCACCTTGCGATTCTCCGCATTGTTCGACGAGACCGGGATCAGGAGATACGTGAAGCTCGAGATTGGATAAGCGGTCGCGCCCGGCGCATTCGTGATCGATACGCGGAAGTCCGCTGGCATATTCTTGATACCGGCAGCCGCCTCGGTCACGCCTGGGATGGAAGCCTTCAGCCAGTTCCCTGCTGCGTTGCGGATAGCGCCATAGCTGATCTTGTTCTGCAGCGCATAAATCAGCTCCACATAGCCGATAGCTCCCGGCAGTTGGCGCACCAGGCCTGAAACGCCCTCATTGCCCTTGCCGCCCACACCCACCGGCCAGCGCGGCGATGTGCCGCTGCCCGGCCCGCTCGCCCATTCCTTGCTCACCTTGCTCAGGTAGTCGGTCCAGATGAAGCTGGTGCCGGAGCCATCCGAGCGGTGCACCACGATGATCTTCTGGTCGGGCAGTTGGGCGCCAGGGTTGTCCTTGGCAATGCGCGCGTCATTCCAGTTTGTGATCTTGCCCAGGTAGATATCAGCCAGCACATCCGGGCTGAAGCGGATATCAGCCGCTCCCGGCACGTTGTACACCGGAACCACCGCGCCCAGCACCGTCGGCAGGTGAATCAGCTTCACCTTCGACCGCGCCAGCATATCGTCAGTCATCGGCATGTCTGAAGCGCCAAAGTCCACAATGCCCTTCGTTACCTGGGCGATGCCGCCGCCTGAACCGATAGGCTGGTAGTTGACCTGAACGCCCGGATGCGCAGCGCTGTACTCGCCGAACCACTTCCCATAGATCGGATAGGGGAAGGTTGCGCCCGCTCCGGTCAACTTCTGGGCTTGGGCCGCGCCAAGTGCCAGCGCAAACAATCCAACTGCAACAACGATCTTTTTCACAGAACTCTCCCATGCAGGATCACTGCCGTATTTGATTGTCCACGCACAATGTTACGGACGTTTGAATCCAGCGCGCTTTTCTGCTTTTTTCCTTGAAATCAGGCCATTTGTACTGGAATGTTACAGCCTGTTTATCTTTGCCTTCTCTGCGGCCGCAGATTTTTCTTGTGGCTCTGCCTGCACTTCACTCTTCGTCGCCATCGGCGAGGCCCCCGAAGCATCGCTGCGTTGCGCTTCCTGCGCCAGCGGCAGCGTGAAGTGAAACGCCGCGCCAGCGCCCAGTTCGCTTTCGGCCCACACGCGCCCCCCGTGTGCAAGCACGATGTGTTTCACGATCGCCAGCCCCAGCCCCGTGCCGCCCGACTCGCGCGAGCGCGCCTTGTCCACGCGGTAGAAGCGCTCGAAGATGCGCTCCAGGTGCTCTGACGCAATGCCGGGGCCGAAGTCCCGCACAAAGAACTCGACCTCGCCCTCCAGTTGCCGCGCGCCCACAAGAATGCGCTTGCTCCGCCTGCCATACTTCAGCGCATTCTCGATCAGGTTGCCAAAGACCTGATTCATCGCATCCGGGTCCGCCATCACCAGCGCATCCGGCGCGCCTGCCTGCTCCAGTTCCACTCCGGAATCCACCACAATGCCGCCCAGCGACTCGATCGCGTCCTGCACCAGCGCGCTGGCCCGCATCGGCTGCGATGCCAGCCTGTAGTCCGGGCTTTCCACGCTCGCCAGCGCCAGCAGATCTTCGGTAAGCCGGTTCATGCGCGTGGCGTTCTTCTGGATAATCCCCAGAAACTCGCGTGCCGTCTCCGGGCTTGGCTTCGGATCTTCGACCAGCGTCTCAACGTAGCCCTGAATCGACGTCAGCGGCGTGCGCAGCTCATGGCTCACGTTGGCAATAAAGTCTCGCCGCGACTTCTCCGCCGCCTCGATGCGCGTCACATCATGCAGCACGGCCAGAGCGCCGCCTGATGGCAAAGGAGCCGCATTGATCTCGAAAATCCGCCCCGGCGCCAGCGAACTGGCCCGCCCATAACGCACCTCGCCCTGCTGCAATGCGCCGCGCACGCACTCCAGCAGTTCCGGGTCGCGCACCGAGTGCACCAGCGGCCGGCCCACGCGAATCTGCGTGCCCGCAATGCGCTGCATCACCACGTTGGCCCAGCGCACCTGTCCCTCAGCGGTCACGGCAACCACTGCTTCCTGCATGGAATCAAGAATGACTGCCAACTCATTGCGGCGGCTTTCAATCTCGGCAAAGTTCTGGTCCAGCCGCTCTGCTGTGCGATTCAGCGCGCCTTCCATCGCGGCAAGTTCGTCGCTGCCTGTCTCTGCCAGCCGAGCGCTCAGGTCGCCTTCTGCGATGCGCCGCGCAAAGTCCACCACGCGCTGCAGCCGCGCCGTCACGCCGCCCGTCGCCCACGCCGCCAGCGCCAGTGCTACCCCCAGCGCAATCAGACCTGCCCACAGCGCCTCGCGGTCAAGCCTGTGCAGCAGGTCATTGGGAAGCCGCTCCATAAACACGCGAAGGATCAACTCCATCGCCACCGCCTGGAAGACCAGCAGCAGAAAGAAAAGCCCAAGCAGCTTGATGAATACTTTGCGGGTCAATCCGAACCGCTCCCATCCGCCTCGTCCCGACATCCCACCACGCCAGGTCAGCTCTCACTCGCCCTTGGGAATCTCGAAGCGGTAGCCGGCTCCGCGCACCGTCTTCAGATAGCGCGGATTTTCCGGGTCGATCTCGATTTTCTCACGAATGCGGCGCACATAAACGTCCACCGAACGCGGGGTAACAAAGCGCGCGTCGCCCCACACGGAGTCCAGCAGATGATCGCGGCTGAACACCCGCCCCGGATGCCGCGCCAGATAATCCAGCAGCCGGAACTCCGTCGCCGTCGTGGTCGTCAGCTCTCCGCGTACCTTCAACTGCATGGCGTTGGCGTCGATAATCACATCTTCAAAGCGAATCACCGAGGGCGTGGTCGGACGCTCAAAGCGCCGCAGCACGGCCTTGACGCGCGCCACCAGCTCGCGCGTTGCAAAGGGCTTGGTGATGTAGTCGTCCGCCCCCAGCTCCAGGCCCAGAACGCGATCATTCTCCCCTGCCCGCGCTGTCAGAAAAATGATGGGAACCGTAGACAGCCCAGGGTGATTGCGCAGGCGCCGGCACACGTCCAGCCCATCCCCGCCGGGCACCATGATGTCCAGCAAAAACAGCGCCGGAGCCTGCCGCTCTGCATCGGGAATCAGGTTGGTCGGGGTGTGAAACAGCCGTGTCGCGAACCCCGCGGCTTCAAGATGGTGCTGCACCAGCCGCGAGATATCCGTGTCGTCTTCCAATACAAATATGGTCTGGCTCAACCGGTCTGCCCTCACCCGGCGGCCTTTGAACTCCTGTTACTGTGGCCGCACGGAACCGTTAACAGATTAATGCAGTCAGGCAAATAGATTGCAAACGTTCTGTGAATTTGCCGGGAGCCGTATCCCCAGACGTCCCCGCGCGCCCACCGCCGCCAATACGCCAACCTTTTCCTTGACTTCGCAAGCTTAGCTCTGCAAAACTCCGTGCGCACGTACTGAAAGCCAAATGGCTTGCTTCTCCGTTGCTTGCGCCGTGGGCTTGTTACGACACCAGACGCTGGCTCCATCGCGCGCAGGGCATGCGCATCACTGCGGCGCCGGAGAATGCCACGCCCCAACCGAACTTGAGGAGGGACCATGAAAAAATATCTCGCAGAGCTGGTGGGCACCTTCATTCTGGTGCTCTTTGGATGTGGAACCGCGGTCGTTGCCGGTCAAATTGTCGGCATCGTCGGCATCGCATTCGCCTTCGGATTCGCCCTCATTGGCGCCGCTTACGGCATCGGCCCCATCTCCGGATGCCACATTAATCCCGCCGTCAGCCTGGGCGTTTGGGCCGCCGGGCGCATGTCGATCAAAGACATGATCGGCTATTGGGTGGGCCAGTTCCTCGGCGGCATCCTTGCAGCCTGGGTGCTCTCGATCATCATCAGCGGCGTGGGCGGCGGATACGACATCGGCGCTAGCGGACTGGGCCAGGACGGCTGGGGCCCCGGCTACCAGGGCGGCTACAGCATGACTTCCGCCATCGTCTTCGAGTTCGTGGCGACCCTGATTTTTGTCATTGTCATTCTCGGCTCCACACAAAAGAGCGCGCCCTCGGGCTTTGCCGGCCTCGCCATCGGCATCACGCTTGTTGTGATTCACATCTTCGGCATCCACATCACAGGCGTCAGCGTGAACCCCGCGCGCAGCTTCGGACCTGCTCTTCTGGTTGGCGGCAAGGCCCTGTCCCAGGTATGGCTCTTCCTCCTCATTCCAAGTCTCGCCGGCGTCGCAGCTGGACTCCTGTTCCGCACCAGGGCGCTCGAAGCGGAGTAGCCCACTGGGCAACCGATCTTCCTGGGCGGAACCATCCGCCCAGGCCCCCATCTCACTCTTGGCGCTATATGCTCAAGATACGGGCCCGGCCTCCACGCTCCACCGCGCCCGATGGGGGGATGAATGACCTGGTTGATCCTGATGATTGGGCTTGTGGTCGGAGTATTTTCAGGCATTGTGGGACTCGGCGGAGGCATTCTGTTCGTTCCCGCGCTCGTATGGCTGCTCGGCATGAGCCAGCACAAGGCCCAGGGAACATCTCTTGGCGCCTTGCTCGCTCCCGTGGGACTGCTCGCTTTCTTTGAGTACTACCGCAAAGGCAATGCCGACATTCGCATTGCCGCTCTGCTGGCCGTCGGCTTTTTCGTGGGCGGCTACATCGGCGCTGTCGGCGCGCAGAATATTCCAGACCTGTGGCTGCGCCGCATCTTTGCCGTATCGATGGTCGTCATCGGCGGCCGCATGCTCTTCGAGCGTTAACCGCTCGGCCCCTCACACCCGGGCAACGAACCGCAGGCGCAAATAGCCGCGCGTCCAGTTGCTCTCCTCGTCGCGAAGTGCGGAAGCAGGCAGCGCCACAGTCTCTTCCACAACAGCCTCGCGCATCGCTTCAGGCAGGCCTTCACAGGCACGCCCTGCGAAAGGTTTCGAATAAGAAACTGTCTATGTTGAAGAGAGCCTGCCGCGGGAGCGCGTCAAACTGCTTTGCGCATCTCAGATGGACTTCATGGGAAGCAGCGTCAAGTCATCCACCAGGCCCACTTCCTTCTGCACAAACGGCTCTCCGTAGCGCACACCAGCCAGCAGTCCGTAGTGGCGCGCTTCAGCAAACGTTCGCTCGCGAATTTCCTCTGGCGGCACAAACAGTCCGCTGCCCGTCGCCTGGCTCGCATACTGCGAGCGGTAGGCCATCAGCGCCGCATGCCGCTGCTCGATAAACGGCGTGATATCCACGACGAAGCTCGGCCGCACATCCGCATACAGGCTGGCGTAGACAATCTTGAAGGGCCGGTGCGGCGCCGTACCCGTATCCACCTTGGCCAGCCCGGAAAGAAAGCAAGCGTCGTAGCCAAGCGTAGACGCCGTGGCGTGGTCGGGGTGGCGCGCCTGCCAGTAAGGCAAAATCACCACGCGCGGACGCACTGCGCGCAGCACGCCCACAATCTTCATGCGATTTTCAAAAGTATTTTCTACTGCGCCATCGGGCAGGTCCAGCGCCTCGCGCCAGCCCACGCCCAGCAGCCGCGCCGCCTCGCCCGCTTCGTTTGCACGCTCTTCGGCGCTCCCGCGCGTACCGGCTTCGCCCTGGGTCAAATCCAGAATTGCAGTGCGCAGCCCGCGCGCAGCCATCCGCAGTAGGGTGCCGCCACAAGTCTGTTCCACATCGTCGCGGTGCGCGGCAATGGCCAGCACATCGAACGGAAGTAGATCGGAAGCGGCGGCCATGCTCGTCAGTACACGGTGTTGTTGGCGTCGGTGTGCCCGTCCATGTAGGCCACATCATAGGCCGTTCCGGTCACGGTCACATATTGGTTGTTGATCGAAGCGCCGTCTTTGGTGGAGTAGATATACACCTGCCCACCCTGCGCCACATAGACCTTATGCAGGCCCTCCACGTCAGCGATGCCCGTCAGGTCGCCCAGGTACGGCTCCAGCATCGCCACACTGTTGCTCGACGTGTTGAACATCGTGAGGCAGCCGTACGGCAGACCCTTGGCATAGCGATCGCCGTTGTTGCACTTCGTCATGCCGATCCAAAGCGTATTGTCATCCGCCAGAATCATCCGGCTCATCGCCCCCGGCGCGCCATCGCTGATGCCTGCCGCAGCCGTGACTGTGTTGTTCGCAAGGTTCACCACTGTCAGGTTCCCGGTAAACAGTCCGTCCGGCTGCAGTTGCTGGCCCACCACGTACATGGTTGAATCCACCACCAGCGCGTTGCTCGCTCCACCCGTGATCGCAATTGTGGTGCCCCCGCCGGTCGCCGGTAATTTACCCGACTGCTGCCCGGCAGAATAGATGACCGGCGCCACCGGCAGCACGGACACCGATGACGCAGACCCACCGCACTCCTGCCCGCAGTTCAGCACGTACGCAGTTCCGCCGTCAGCAGAAAAGAGCGCCTTCACCGGACGGTCAAACACCAGCGGCGCGCCGTAGTAGTTCCCTGTTGCGTCCAGATTGTCCGGGCTCTGCGCCTGAAAGAGACACCACAGCGGCCCGTTCTGCGGTTCGCAGTCCACCGCCGCCCTCGGCCAGGTGCTCGCGCCGCCGGAGAAGGCTATGGTCTGTGCCGCCGTAAGCTGGCGCGCATAGTAGAGGTAGTCGGAGTTCTGCACGAACGCCAGCGCCACCGTTCCTCCGGGGTTCACGCTCACCCGATAAACGCCGGGCAGGCTCAGGGATGCGCCCTGGCCGGTCACACGGTCTACCGCCGTAAACACGTGCGCCAGTTGGTTCGCCGCAAAGGCAAAACCCTCATTGCGGGTCAAAAACACGCTGGAAGAGAGACCGCTCAATCCGCCAACGGTACCGCTGGAGCTTTCCTTGGCATAGTTGATTAGCGCAAGGCTTCCGTCGCCCGCGCCGTAGACCGCGCCAAGCTGCTCCTCAGGCATGTTCTGGATCGTCGCAGGCAGCGCGCCTGAATACCCGGAAATACTGTAGCCCGGAACCTTGAAGTCATAGCTGTACCGGATGTCGTAGTAGCCGTCCACAAACTCCAGTGCGCCCTTGGTATACGGGCTGGGATTCTGTACGGCAATCAGAACGCGGTTCACCAACCTGCTCGGTGGCAGAAGACGGCCCGCAAAGTATGTCGTTTGACCACATCCTGCCAGCGCAACTGCCACCACCAGGGCACCTGCGGCGCTCAACCAAAGACTTCTCTTCTTCAAAATCCTTACCTCGACGGAAAGCGCGGAGAGAACCGCAGCCGTAGCGTGAACAAATTCATGCCAATTGCCGCTTCCCCGGGATG
>JAJXXG010000365.1 GCA_021781255.1 Acidobacteriota bacterium | reverse complement strand
CGGTCAGTGAGTTCGCGCCTGAATTCGAAAGAATCTGCGCATGCCTGGCCGCAACACGGCCCACCGCCGTCAATCTCTTCTGGGCCATCGACCGCATGAAGGCGCTCTTTGCGACCCTGGCCGGGTCAGGCTTGCCTTTGGACGAGATCAAGGCAAGGTTGATAGCCGAAGCCCACACCATGTACGAGGAAGACATCGCCGCCTGCAAAGCCATGGGCGCGCACGGCGCGGCGCTGATGCCCGAAGAGGGAGGCGTCCTCACGCACTGCAACGCCGGCGCTTTGGCTTCCTGCGGCTACGGGATGGCTCTGGGCGTCATCCGTTCAGCCGTCGAGTGCGGCAAGAAGATTCACGTCTACGCCGACGAGACGCGGCCATTTCTGCAGGGTTCGCGCCTCACCGCGTGGGAACTAATGGCCGACCACATCCCAACCACGGTCATCTGCGACAACATGGCCGCCAGCCTCATGCGGCAGGGGCGCATCCAGGCCGTAATTGTGGGCTCTGACCGCATCGCGGCGAACGGGGATGTCGCCAACAAAATCGGCACCTACAGTGTGGCGATTCTGGCGCGCGAGCACGGCATCCCGTTTTACGTGGCCGCCCCGTGGTCCACCGTCGACATGGCGACCGCGAGCGGCGACGCCATCCCCATCGAGGAGCGATCAGCCCGCGAATTGACGCACCTCGGCGACAAGCAGGTCACGCCCAACGGCGTCGGCATTTGCAACCCCGCCTTCGATGTCACTCCGGCCAAGTACATCACCGCCATCGTCACTGAGCGCGGCGTCCTGCGCGCACCGTACTCGGAATCGCTCAAAGAGATGGAGCTGGTGGGGGGATAGCTGCCTGTTCAGAGGATGCTGGCGAAGGCCGAGCATACCGTTCCGAGCCCAGCTTGACGCTTGCCACTAATTTAGCTAACATAACTTAGCAGGAATATTATGCGCAAAGCCACGATGTTCGAGGCAAAAACGAACCTTTCCAAGCTCGTGCAGCGCGCGCTCAATGGCGAGGAAGTCCAGATCACCATAGGGCGCCAGCGCAAGCCGGTGGTGCGCATCGTGGCTATTGAACCTGTCTCTGCCAGCCGCCGCCTCGGCTTTCTGAAAGGGAAAGGGCACGTTGGTCCTGAGTTCTTCGATCCATTGCCCGAAGACGAACTCGCACACTGGAACGGCGAAGGCGAATGAAGGTCCTGCTCGATACGCACGCTCTGTTATGGGCCGCCTATCAAGATGAGATGCTTTCGCCGCGGGCACGCCGGTCAATTCAATCAAAGCGCAACGAAATTTTCGTTTCCGCCGCTTCCGCGTGGGAGATCGCCACCAAATTCCGCCTGGGCAAACTCCCTTTCGCACGCGATCTTGTCGAGGACTTCGTCCCCACACTGTCCTCAGCCGGCTACTTCCTGCTCTCGATCTCTGTTGAGCACGCTTTGCGCGCGGGCCGCCTTCCCACCGTCCACAAAGACCCCTTCGACCGGATGCTCGCAGCGCAAGCCATCCATGAAGACCTGCTCTTGCTCAGTAACGATGCGCAGCTCGACACCTTCGGCGTGCGGCGCGAGTGGTAGTTTCTGCGCACAATCAACCTTAAGACGGAGTGCGCACCTCGCTCGATGTGCCGCCGCCGGCCGGACGGTAGCACTTCAACATGTAATCCATCACCATGCGGTCGGCGCTAAAGCGCCATCCCAGTGTGCGGATGGTCCGCTTCATGCGCTTGATCCAGCCCCGCGGCAGCCCGTCGCGGTCGCGGTTGTAATACAGCGGAATCACTTCGTCGAGAAGCACACGGTAGAGAGCCTCGCCGTCGCGGCTGTCGTGCACGTCCATGTTGGAGTGCGTTCTTCCCGTTCCAATGGCAAATCCATTGAGCCCGTCATAGGCTTCGGCCCACCATCCATCCAAAACCGAAAGATTCAGGCCGCCGTTCAGCACCACCTTCATGCCGCTCGTGCCTGAGGCCTCAAGCGGGCGGCGCGGACTGTTGAGCCACACGTCTACGCCCTGCACCATATGGCGGCCTACGTTGATGTCGTAGTCCTCAACAAAGACAAACTTGTCGGCAAAGTCTGGGTTGCGCATCATCTGCGCGACCTGTTGCAGCACGCGCTTGCCCGGTTCGTCGTGTGGGTGCGCTTTGCCTGCAAACACGAACTGCACCGGGCGCTTGGCGTCGTTGATCATCGCGGCCAGCCGCTCCATGTCGGCAAGCAGCAGGTTGGCGCGCTTATAGGTAGCGAAGCGCCGCGCGAATCCGATGGTCAATGCGTCCGGCGAGAACACTTTGTCCAAGAGCTTGAGCGATTTCGCCGGCTCGCCGCGCCGTTCGGCCTGCTCGTGCATACGCCGCCGTATAAAGTGCAGCAGTTGCCCCTTCAACGTAAAGTGCGTCTCCCACAATTCGCCATCGTCTACGGTCTCGATCGCTTCCCAGGTTTGCGCTAATCCACTTTGGCGGTGCCAGCCCACGCCCAGATGGCGGTCGTAAAGCCGGCGCATCTGCGGCGCCAGCCACGACGGCACATGCACGCCGTTGGTCACGTGGCCAATGGGCACCGCGTCCTCCGGCTTGTCGGGATACAAACCTCTCCACATCGCCCGCGAAACCTCGCCGTGCAGCGAGCTGACGGCATTCACGCGGCGCGCCAGCTTCAGGCCCAGCACCGTCATGCAGAAAGGCTCCTGGTCGTCGGTGGGATGCTCGCGGCCAAAACCCATCAGGTTTTCCCGCGAAATGCCCAACTGGTCGCGCAGTGGCCCAAGGTGTTCTTCAATCAGACCTGCGGTGAACCGGTCGTGGCCCGCCGGCACGGGCGTGTGCGTGGTAAAGATCACCTCGCGCGGAATCTGGCGGGCCGCGGAGTAGAAATCCAGCCCCTCCTCCTCCATGCGGCTGCGAATCGCCTCTAAGACAGCGAAAGCGCTGTGGCCTTCGTTCAGGTGGAGAACGCCCGGTGTAACGCCCATGGCCTTGAGCGCACGATAACCGCCCACGCCCAGCAGCAGCTCCTGCCGAATGCGCGTACGCGCGTCGCCGCCGTAGAGGCGCGACGTCGTTTCCAGATCTTCGGGTGCGTTGCCGGCAACGTTCGAGTCAAGCAGAAGAAGGTCGCAGCGGCCCACCTTCATACGCCATACCTTGGCGCGAATCGAGCTGCCGCGCGTGGCAATCTCCACCACCACCGGTTCGCCGTTCACGCCGATGGCCGGCTGCATCGGCAGTTGATTGATGTCGGTCTCGAGATACTCCTCGCGCTGCCAACCACTTCCGTCCAGCCGCTGCAAGAAGTAGCCCTGTCCGTAGAAAAGTCCGACCCCGATGAGCGGAATGTCCAGATCCGATGCGCTCTTGATGTGGTCGCCGGCCAGCACGCCCAGTCCGCCCGAATAAATCGGCAACGACTCGTGCAGGCCGAACTCGGCGGAAAAATATCCCACCGGCCGCGGCCGCAGCACGCCCGCATGGCTCGAGCCCCAGGTTTGGATGGGCCTCAGGTACTCCTGCTGGCGCCGGTAAGCGTAGTTGATGCGGCTATGCAGAACCAGTTCCGAGGCCCGCCGCTCGATCTCGCCCAGTGGAATCTCGTTCAGCAGCGCGACGGGATTTTGTTTGAGCTCGCGCCAGCGCTTGGGATTCAGGTCGCGAAACAAGCTCACGCATTCCGGGTCCCAGCTCCACCACACGTTGCGCGCCAGATCCCACAGCTTTTCCTGCGCCGGCGCAATGAAGCGGTCGAGGGTCCGCGCCTCGCTCACCACAGGCGCTATCTGGCTCGCCGCCTGCACAAGCATGCGAATCTCATTCTCTTGAAAGACGCGCGGCTCTGTGGTCTGCACCACCAGCACGCCCTGCAGCACGCCGCGATCAATCAAAGGCACGCCCAGGAAAGAGCGGTACGCGTCCTCGCCCGATTCCTTGAAGTATTTGTACCGCGGATGATCGCGCGCTTCAGCCACTGCCACGGGGAG
Source organism: Acidobacteriota bacterium (assembly GCA_021781255.1). The sequence continues at coordinate 5,586 of JAJXXG010000365.1, read as the reverse complement.
TAACTGTTCGGCGACGAGGCCGGAGAGACCTTCGTTCAGGGGCATGCGCAGCGTGCCGATGCATCGCGAATGAAGGCCAACTGTGGCGGCAAGCACCAGGTTTGAGCGATCCGGCTCCAGCAGGTATGCCGAACAGACGTCGGTTTTGAAGCGCGCGGCGACCAAGGCCACCACGTTCATCAAAGTATTGGCTGGCTTGCCTTCCTGCTCCGCAAGGCTTTCGATATCTTCCAACGTCAAAACCAAGTCGGCGTCGGTGGATTCGTGGGTCGGGATCATGAGAACACCTCCGGCTTTCTGGTGTGACTGAAATCTCGGTCTGGCGCTGTCACCCCCACAATAAAAAATGAACAGCTCGGCATCGGGCGGCATGGCCGGATGAAGAACAGTGTCAACAACAACTTGTGCCTTGCCGGGAAGCGGGGAAAATCCCGCATGGTTCCGGTGCGGGATAGATATGACGATACCATGCCGACTTCGTTGCGCGATTGATGATGAATGGGGCCCCCGGCATCGCGCTGGTGATTCAACTTCTGATCGAAGCTGCGAATTTCGGCCAGAAGGTGTACGCGTTCGGCCTTTCGCCGCACTTTACCAAGGTCTTCACCATGGTCGGCATCACCAAGTACGCAGAACTGTTTCCCACCCAGGCGGAAGCACTCGCCGCATTCCAAGCGGCTGCGCGGTTCCACCGATATTCCTTGTAAAGAGATTGCCGGTTCAACGGTCCGGCCCGCCTACTGCGGCCCCTTGTCGCTGTGCCCGAAAAAAGGGATGTGGAACGGCTCCTCGGTCGTGGAGGCCTTCTTCTGCTTGGTACTCGTGTCCTGGCGCAGAACGGTGCGCTGTGAATTGATGCACAGCCAGCCGCCGTGCGCACGCTCGAAAACGTGCGTAAAGATGCCATTTTCGTCGACGGGGCCTGAGTTCACCTTGTGATGCAGCGTGTAAGTGCCGTTGACCACGGCGATATCGCCCAACATGCGCACCGTGATGACCTTTTGCGTAAGGTAAACCGTCTTGTCGTCGCCGCTGATCACCTGCACCACTTGCTGGTTGCGCGTGGTCACATCGCCGCTCGAGGAAACGTCGACGAACAAGGGAGAAAGCACCAGTTCGAGTCCGTACTGGTCATGCCGATTAACGGCGTCGGACCAACGGTCCTCAATCTTCTGGAACTGCGCAACCGCGGGGCTCACCGTGGTGGTTACGCCTTCCTGGGGAGAAGCCGGAACGGCGCCGGCTGCGGGACCGGGCGCGGGATTCTGAGCGGCTGCGGCACAGCACAAAAAAATCACGACGGCAAGACAGGAAAAAAAGCGATTCATATGCGATCTGAACTCCAGCCGGGAACAGAGGATCCCACGAAGCATTCTACGGCATCTCTCCTTCGGGTGTGCCGTTTGAAGGGATGTGCAAGGTCCTGATTTCTCGAGGAAATCGGAACTTAAGTGCAGAGGCTTCGGGTCACATCTGAACGAGAAATACTCTACCTCCTTGGACTGGGCAAGCGAGCCGAAGGCGAGCGAAGAATGTCTCAACAGAGCCAGAATTGCTGTACGCGAAGGCACGCCGTCTAAGTGGCTTCTTCGCCGAGAAAAAGCCACATTGCAGACTCTTCGAAATGACACGAGAATCCTGGTTCTGCCCGAGCCCTGGCTGAGCTGTTCAGGAGTCCTTAAAGAAGGTGTTGCAGCCGGTCGGTATTGTGAATCGTGACGTTGGACTCTTCGATCGAGATCCAGCCGTCTTTGCGGAACTGGCCGAGTGTGCGGGTGACGGTCTCGCGGGTGGTGCAGGTCATTGAGGCCATCTCCTCGTGGGTCAACAGCAGAGGAAAGCTGTACTCGCCGCTGTCCGTTTGCTCGCCGATTTGATGCGCCAGTTCCAGCAGCAGGCGCGCCAAGCGAGCGGCCACAGTCTCTGCCAGTGCGATGCGGCACGCGTCCTGCAACGCGAAGCGATACTCCTGGCAGATGCACTGCACGGCGCGTAACTGGGCTTCCTTATGGCTGCGCAGGAAGTTGAGGAAGCGCTCACGCTCCACCGGGCGCAACTGGGCCTGCGTCAATGACTCGGCACTCACCTCGTAAACGCCGTGCGACAGCACTGCATAGAGGCCGAGCATGGAGCCAGGGCCAGCGACGCGCACGATCATATGGCGATCTTCGTGCCGGCCGGCAGTCAGTTTGAGATAGCCGCTGCAAATGAGATAAAGGCAGCGGGCATCCTCTCCCTGGGTAAAAAGAGAAGCCTGAGCGGGCAGCGAGATGGTGCTAGTTGCCAGCTCCAGATCGGCCAAAACCGCGCTGCCCAGCGAGCAAAACCAACCGGGCCGGCGGTTAGCGCACGCCGCGCACCCCAGGGGCGACGAGCGAGTCATGTGCTTTGACCGCGTGTGCTCTACAACCGAAATCTGTGTGTCCGCCATCGTCTTGTTCCTTGCGATACCGATGCGGCCCGTCGCCTCCACCGTTTCCTGAGCCTATCCCGCTTTTCGCGGCCTCGATTGAGATCGAGAGGCCTTGCGGCTTCTCACTGTAGAGGTATCTATTTGAGAGTTTGCTTGAGCTGCCGTGTTCTTGGATGTGACGGGGCTCACGTTGATGGAGAGGTTGGCAAGGAATGTGACGGATTAGGAAAGACCCGTGCCTTGCGAGGCACGAAACCCGATGCGGCGCAGTGCATTCATCTGAAAATTTCAGACACCGTAACTGTTGTGATGAAAACACATTGCCCCTGTGATGGGCATCACCGCTCGCTTGGATGACAAGAACGTAATCTGCCGTACATGTGGTGATTCTGCACACCGACGCGCAAGGGCCGAGGAGTTCTGGCGGCGTTGGAGTTCAGGTGGATAAGTCACCATGTTCAGCAGCGGAATGGCTGCAAACGGTAGTTTTTATTACGCTGTGCCAGAAAGTTCTATCAAGGCGGTATTTTTCATGCATAAAGATGGGCCGGTAACGCGATTGCCAATCCATGCGGTTCCCGGGAAGCTGCCGGGACTGCGAGTTTTTCTGTTGATGCTGGGCGCAAGCATTCTATGCGCCACCGCGCTGGCGGCACCGGCGCCGAAAGCTAAGCCGGCGGCTGCGCCGGCAAAGGAAACCGCTCCCGCGGCAACCTTTGTTGGTGCCGACACCTGCGCATCCTGCCACGAAGAGGTGGTCAAGGGCTTCGCCAACAATCCTCACACCAAGATGGTGCTGATGCACGGCGACAAGGGTGTGACCTGCGAAAACTGCCACGGCGCAGGCAGCGAACACGTAGCCGGCGGCGGCGACATCACCAAGATCTTCAATCCCGCCAAGGCCCCGGCCAAAGATGTGGATGCAAAGTGCCTGAGCTGCCACGCCGGTACGCATCCCAACTTCGACCGCTCTCCGCACGCCAAGGCGAGCGTCAGCTGCATCAGCTGCCACGATATTCATGGCAAGAAGGACGCAGAGCATCTGCTCAAGGCTTCTGAGCCCGCGCTCTGTTATCAGTGCCACGCCGACGTAAAGGCGGCGTTCAACCTGCCCTTCCACCACCCGGTGAATGAGGGCGTGGTCAAGTGCACCGACTGCCATGACGTTCATGGCACCTTCCAGCCCAACAACCTGACGACCACGGCCGATCAGAGCCAGATCTGCGTCAAGTGCCACATGGATAAGCGCGGACCATTTGTCTTTGAGCACATGCCGGTCAAGGCCGAAGGGTGCCAGGGATGCCACTCGACGCCCCCACACGGCTCGGTGAATCCGCGCATGTTGGCCATGCCGAACATCAACGTCCTGTGCAACCAGTGCCACAGCCAGGTTTCTGCGGATACGGTGCACGGTATGGGCGCGGGATCGACGGATAGCGTGCCTTGCACGAGCTGCCACACCTACATTCATGGTTCGAACATACAGCCAGCGTTCCTCCGGTAACGGTTTTTGGGTCTGCGCCGCGTCCTCCGGCGACATCGGACGGCGCGGCCCAGGATCCGAACAATTTTGCACGTGGATTCAGGTCTTAATGCGATCGACGTTTTTATTCAAGTGAGGCTTCATATGATGAGCATAGGATGGTTTTCTCGGTCCTCCAAGCAACAGCCCTCTTCGGCGAGGGTGCAGTGCATCGCCGTGGGCTTTGGAGTGGCGATTTTGCTGCTAACGGTGGGCATCGCCGTCGCCCAAACTCCGGCCGGCCAGGCTCCAGCGCCGGAGTCAACTATGTCTATCCCAGCCGGGTATTCGGTCCATGCGAGCGTGGACGCGGGTGGGCGCTACTCTGACCAGGTGGGTAGCGGGTCCATGTACGACACGATGGTCAACTTGCAGTCCGGCCCGCGCATTCTGGGCCAGACCTTCGAGATGCGGGCGCTGCCGGGCAACAAGCATCCGCTTTTTGATGAGCTGTCTGCCTTCAGCAACGGGTTCGGAGGCGAGCCGTACAACTACAGCAAGCTGAGCTTCTCGAAGGGCAAGTATTACGAGTTCTCGGGCATGTTCCGGCGCAACCGCCGGTACTTCGACTACGACCTGATGGGCAACCCGGGTATCCCCACCGGATATTCGATCCCGATCGGACCCTCCACGGCGCCGACGGGCTTCTACGCGTGGCCGCAGATCAATGATTCGCCGTTCATGTTCAACGATGTGCGCCACATGACGGATGTCAACCTGACCCTGCTTCCGCTGTCGAAGGTGACGTTCCGGTTCGCGTATTCGCAGAACCTGTTCGAGGGGCCGAGCATAACCCCGAGTGGCAATTCGGTGGCAGGAAGCGAAGTTCTGCTTGAGGAATACCAGCGCAACAGCACGGACAATTTCATGGGCGCGGTGGATTGGAAGCCCCTAGCAGGCACCAAGCTGACCTATGAGCAGCAGGTCGACCATTACAAGGGCAACTCCTTCTTCACCATGGCTCCCGGGTATCTCAACGTGCTGGAGCCGGACGGAACCAAAGTCTCCCTGCTGTCGAGCTATCAGAACTTTGTTCCGTATGGCTACAGCGGTACGGGTGCATTTAGCCCCAGCGGCGTCTGCAACACCAGCAGCATGATCAATTCGTCCACGATTCTAAGCGCCAATCCCAATGGCGGCCTGCCGATCATCGATCCGGCGTGCAACGTAATCACCAGCTACTTCCGCTCCCAGCCGACGCGCGAGATATTCCCCAGCGAGATCTTCAGGCTGCAAAGCACCAGCCTTAAGAATGTCTCGATGAACGGCGATGTCCGCTACACCAAAGCGAACATGAACCTGCCGAATTACTACGATACCTTCCAGGGCCTGAACAAGGCGCTCCGCGCGAACGCCTATACGGCCTTTGCGAACACAAAACGGGAAGTGCTCGCGGTCGATTACGGCATCGTCTGGCAGGCTAGCAAGACCGTCAGCCTCGAGGATCAGGTGGTCTATTCAAACGAACGCCAACCGGGTGGAGTCGCCGAGTTCACGAGCGGGACCACAGTCACGGTGCCCACGACTGCAGGAGCGGAAACCATCAATAATCCGGCTCTAACTTCGACGACCGTGAACACCGGCGGAGCACCCTTTGATTTTCCCTCAGCGATCGGGACGCCGACGTATAACTATTTCGCTCAGAAGTTCA